>JAAZFB010000491.1 GCA_012511915.1 Clostridiaceae bacterium | reverse complement strand
GCAATCCAAGGTTAAGAAGATGGAGCGTGAGGCTTTGAGGCAGGCGAGAGAGCAAGAAGCACAACAAGAAGCAAGTACCGACTCAGAAATGTCTCCGCAACCAAAGCAAGATATAAAGATGGCTTATGATACCGATGACGAGGAAGAGCATGAAGCTCCTACCGAGCCGGTAGAAGAAGAAACGGATTCTACAGAATTAGACGCATAATTTTGATACTTAAATTAAGGGGGTAAGCCCCCTTTTTTGTTGTTATGGCAGGGAACAAGGGTATAGGGTTACACCCTTTCAAACAGTCGTAAAAGTCAATCGGGCGAACACATAGGTTCGCCCCTACTTTCCGATAACAACTAAGAGATGCAAATTTGGTTAAAAAGCGCGTTTCGCCGAAACAAGCTAAAAACGTATGCCGAAATGATTGTAGGGCCGTACCTGCGTGCGCGCCCGTTGTCAAAAAAACCAAACGGTGTATATTGCCTGTTCAAGAAATAATGGTGAAACGTTTCAGATGTTACATGGTACTTTCAACTTCTTGTCCGTATCCGCTCATGTGCAGGTTAAGATGGTGTATTTATTTTCTTGATTTTTCTCACGCTTGCCTATTAAAAATCTATGTGCTATACTGTTTTTTGCAGCGTTTTTATAAGCTGCTAATTTTATTAAAGAGGTTGAATATGATTAATTTATTGTTTGCAATGGGCGCAGATGCCGCAACAGGCATAAAGGGCTTTTTCCAACAAGCAAGCCCAATTCTTTTGATGGCTGCATTTGCAGTTGGTTTTTACTTTTTAGCTATTGCTCCGCAACGCAAGCGTGATAAGCAACTAAAGGCAATGATGGAAGCCCTAAAGCCGGGCGACAAGGTTCGCACAATAGGCGGAATCTACGGTGTTGTTCATCAAGTTAAGGAAGATATGGTTACTTTGGCAGTTGGTCCCGACAAGGTTAAAATCGTATTTGCAAAGGGCGCAATCGCAACCATTGAGGACGCAGAAGTCGAAAAAAGCCTTGAAGACGGTATAAGCAAATAACGGCTTTGCCCTAATTCTAAGAATGCTAAAACGCTTTTTGTTCTGCATATCTTTGGTGGTTCTTTGTATCGGAGTCGGTGCATGTACGGATATTCCCACAAGTGGAGATTTTAACAGCCTGCCTCCGATTACTTCTACTACTCAAAATACCCCCTCTCCTACTCACGACATTATCAATTACGAACAAGTTTCCGATGCTTTCGAAAAGGCTCTAAAAAGCGAGCTTATTTTGCTAAATAACTGGAGTATGGATTTAGGCTACGACGAGGCGGCATCAATAATACGCTCTGTAAATCGTTATGTTTTGAAGTACAAGCTATTAGAGGGTTTGTTAGAGGATGCAACAGAAGCCGCTTATGAGAATGCAAAAGCACAGCTAAACGTTTCTAATCTCACACTTCATACCGAAATATACTTCCCTAACTGGCAATACCTTGCTTCTGTTCTTCCAAATATTAAGGATGCGGACGAGCTTATGCACGTGTTATCACCAGAGTTCGAATTGAGTTCAAATGACGAAAAGTATTCGCTTACCGTTAAGGTTTATCCGCTTTCAATACTTGAATATGCGAATTATTATGCAGAGTCGGTATCTTTTGAGAAAAGCTCAAACGCTTATCTCGATGTTAGATTCACTTATGGCTATCTCAAAGCGGTTTATGATGAAAACGGCAAGTTCGCTTTAAAGGAATCGCATGATTATTCGTCTGCGTATCTCGATACCTTAGGCTTTCCGCTTATGAGCGTTTCGGATTTTAACGATACATGGGGGCAAGGACGCTCGAACAATACGAGAATGCACATGGGTACGGACATTAAAGAGGAAGAGGGCACAAAAATTTTGAGTTGCAGTGCAGGGCAAGTTGTGGCTGTGGGTACTGCCGCAATCCCCGGAAACTACGTGGTTGTTATAGATGAGTTTGGCTATGAGTTCCATTATTATCACTTGGTTGAGCCTACCACATACGTATCTGTTGGCGATACAGTAGCAAAGGGCGACATTTTGGGCGAGGTAGGCAACACAGGGAATAGCGATACTAATCATTTGCATTTAACGGTTGCAAGTCCTGAGGGCGAATTTATAAATCCCTATGATTTGTTGGTGTATTTGGCTGAGAAAAGCGAATAAAAAAGGCATAGCTTTTGCCATGCCAATAATATTGATTGTATCTACTGAACGATATACATTTGCTCTTCCTCATTATACACACAGGTGCGACCAGTGGCTAAATACTTTTCGTCTATTGGTTTACTGAATTTGCCGCTGCTTATTCCAACTATAATTTTAACCGTATCATCGCAAATAATGGGAATAGCCGCATTTGTTTCGCAATTTTTTATTTCTCCTAATGTTGCGCCGCTAGTAAATTCTATGGCGGTGCTTGGTTCATCATTAGGGTTATCGCTAAAGACATCACGGTTGAATAAAAAGCTGCTGTCCGAAATTTCATAAACTATCGCATTTGAACCGCTACACACAATACCTTTTCTATTATATGCATATGTGTCGAAAGTACAGTAAGAAATCCGTCCTATCGTGCCATAGTTTTCAATCACATTTGTTGAATATGTAAAATACACATCCTCTATTACATCAATAACTCCATAGTTAATTATACAAGGTGAATCACCATACCTAAACAATCCGCCCTTAATAGTCATATTAGAGTTTTTACCATTGTAAAATGAACCTGCATTATCGCCGGGGGCATCTAATAAGTCATCAATATTAATGTTCTCGCATAACACAGTTGAATCAGTGTTGTAAACGATATAGCACGACTTAGTACCGTATGTGCCTAAAAGACTTAAGTAGGAATTTTCTTCAAGGTGCAATAACCCACCATTCCTATTCTCTATTACATTACCTTTGCTTGCTAATATGTCTCCATCGTCGTTTCCATTCATAAGAACAATCCTTCCCCAGCGTTTATCCCTACCCGTAGACCTAATAAAGAAACTGCCTTCATCGATTAAAAAAACGGATGATACGTAGTTACCTGTGTTTGTGTATGAGTAAAATATTGAATTTTCCACTACATCTAGATGAACAGTTTTTCCTTTAGGTATTACAATAGGAAACAAATTAGGAGCATCCTCTGTTACCAAATCCTGCGTGAGTTTTATATATTCCAATGGCGATTTTTTATCTTCTATCAGCTTTTTAAAAGCTTTTATATCTCCGTCAAACTCTATCCATTCGCCGACATTTACTTCACAAACACCTTTTAGTGTGCCACATTCAGCATAAACT
>JAAZFB010000490.1 GCA_012511915.1 Clostridiaceae bacterium | reverse complement strand
CTAAGCAACAGTAAGAACTCTGCCGGAAGAAATGATATCGGATTATACAGCCTCCGCACCAATGGATGGTAGCTGGTCACTATCACCAACCATTATCAGCCTTGTACCCGGTGTTACGGCCTTAAGCACAGAATGGAACAGCATTATATCGACCATACTCATCTCATCAATAATAAGCACATCGCATTGCAATGGGTTTTCCTCATTTCTGCTGAACCTTAACTCTTTTTCATCGTCTGAAAAGCCAACTTCAAGCAATCTGTGCAAGGTTTTTGCTTCTTTATTGCATAACTCACTTATTCTTTTTGCCGCTCTCCCGGTTGGCGCGGCAAGAAAAACCTTTTTCCCCAGCCACTCCATCACCTGTATTATCGCCTTAATTATCGTTGTCTTGCCCGTACCCGGGCCACCGGTGATAACCATAGCACCTTTTTTTAATGATGAATAAACAGCCTTCTTTTGGAGGTTTGCAAGCTTGATATTATGTTCTTTTTCTACTCTGTCTAATACTATATCCACTTCAAAGTCAACATTTTCAAAACTGACTTTGGCAATTTGTAGAAGCATAGATGCGGCATGTTTTTCGGAAAAATGCATAGCTGGCTGAAAAATGGCTTGGGTAGTTGCCAATTGTTCAATCATAAGCTTTTCTGAAAAAACCATGGACGAAATAACAGTATCACATTCTGTTTTATCAACACCAATTAAAGCACAGGTCTTATTAAGCAGTAGATCGCGGGGTAGATAGGTATGACCGTTTAAGGCACCTTCCCAGAGGATGTAGCTGAGTGCGGCTTCTATGCGTGAAACTGAATTTGATTTAACACCCATGTTTTTTGCGATTTTGTCCGCCGTTTTAAAACCGATACCATAAACCTCTTGTGCCAAAATATAAGGGTTATTTTTCACCACATCAACCGAGGCGCTGCCAAAATAATTGTATATTTTAACGGCATAACTCGGCGCTATTCCGTATTTTTGCAAAAAAATGATTATATCCATTGCACCTAACTGCAGGGCATACGATTTTCCGATCTCCAATGCTCTTTTATTAGAAATACCGCTTATTTCAGCAAGCTTTTCAGGAGTGTTCGCTATAACATTAAGTGCGTCCTCCCCAAAAAGTTTAACTATTTTCTCTGCAGTAGCCCGTCTAATACCCTTTATTACGCCTGAAGAAAGATATTTCAAAATGTCTTCTTTGCCTTTGGGCATATTTTTTTCAAAAGATGCCACCTTAAACTGTTCTCCGTATTCAATGTGGTTTGTCCAATTACCGGTTACAATAACACTCTCTCCCTCGGCAACATATGGCATACAACCAACAACAGCAGTATATTCTGTTTCGGTTTGAATATAACAAACGGCATAGCAGTTTTCAGTGTTATAGTAAACAACCTCCTCCACTATGCCTTGTAAAGTAATATTATCATTTTCCATACTCATTTGCATACCCTTTTCATCTTTTTTCCATAAAGTTTATGTATTCTTCTTTGGTCAATACATTAACAAATTCGTAATCATTGCATATCTTATCCAAAATTATTGGTGTATCATCGGTAGAACCGCAATCTACAACATATATTTCCGGCACTTGCCTGCCGCCCAATTTGTTAAGGCTTTTCCATACCGTTGTCCGAATAATATTTTCTATGTAATCCTGTTGATTTTTAACGGAAATTACAATAAAAAATTCATTGCCGGACTTGCAGAACTCCAAATAAATACACTTTATCATTTGTATCAATCCAAATATGGCGAAAAAACAAACCACCGCTTGGAAAAATACATTTAACATTTTATACTTTATACCCCGCTTTATAATAGTTCATTCATACCCAACCTCTATCGTTTGACAAAGCGTATATAACAACTAACTCTATGTATGGTATATTATTCAAAAGAGGCTGAATTTGTTACTTAACTTTACTTAAAAAACTTTTAGTTCTCGGGTTTTTAGGGTTTTGAAAAATTTGCTCAGGTGTTCCCATTTCCGCTATAACACCGTCGTCCATGAATATAACTCTATCTGCAGCTTCGCTTGCAAAAGCCATTTCATGTGTAACAACTACCATAGTCATGCCAACCGTTACGAGGCCTTTCATAACATCAAGCACTTCGCCTACCATTTCCGGATCAAGCGCACTTGTTGGTTCATCAAACAGCATTATTTCGGGAGACATAGCCAACGACCTTGCAATAGCTATCCGCTGTTTTTGACCACCCGAAAGCTGAATAGGATAGGCATTGGCTTTTTCACTGAGCCCTACCCTTTCGAGCAAATAATCAGCTTTTTCTTTTGCTTCTAAAACTGTTAGCTTTTTTAATTTTATCGGTGCAAGCGTTATATTCTCAGTTACCGTTAAGTGCGGAAATAAATTAAAATGCTGAAATACCATCCCCATCTTTTGGCGGAGCAAATTAACATTGACACCTTTTTTTGTAATTTCATCTCCGTCTATTATTATTTTGCCGGAAGTGGGTTGTTCAAGCAAATTAAGGCAACGCAAAAAAGTACTTTTTCCCGAACCGGATGGGCCTATAACCGCAACAACTTCGCCTTTTGATACCTTTTCGGTAATACCCTTTAACACTTGTACATCGGCAAAGTCCTTTCGCAAATTCTCAACGTAAATCACTTTTGCGGAGCCTCCCCTCAAACGAATTAAAAAACTTTGTCAGCAATTTAATTATTAGAAAATAGATAAGTGCAACAGTAATTAGGGGAATAAAAGCATTGTACGTTCTGCTAATAATAAAATCGCCTGCTTTTGTTAAATCCTGTAGTGCAATATACCCGACAATTGCAGTTTCTTTCATAAGCACTATGAATTCGTTAGCAAGTGAGGGAAAAGCATTTTTCAGAGCTTGAGGTATTATTATGTACCGCATCGTTTGAAACTTTGAGAGCCCAAGGCTTGTCCCGGCCTCCGTCTGACCGTAATCAACCGCTAATATGCCTCCCCTGAAAATTTCAGCTACATATGCGCTGCTGTTTATTGAAAAAGCAATTACGGCAACAACAATAGCAGGTACACCTTTTACCTGTCCAAAAACCACATGATAGATAATCAACAGTTGAACTACCGAAGGTGTGCCTCGGATAATATCAATTAATATGGTGGAAAAAATATAAGGCAACCGCAGTAAGCCTTTTGCTTTATCACCAAGTTTGAACAACGCTAAAATAAGACCTAATAAAACCCCAAAGATCGCTGAAAAAAAGGTAACCGATAATGTGACCCTAAGACCGCTCAATAAAAGTTTATATCTGTTGCCTTCTATCAGAATTTCATATATTCTAGAAATAATAATGTTCAAAAAACTCCCCCTTATATCTTATACTAAATTCAATCAAATATAGTGTTATATTTGATTGAATTTAGTATTAGGAGTACATATAATACTAATCTTTTGGTATTATGCATATTATATTATTCCCCCGCTAAAAAATTTTTTAGCGGGGGAATAATAGAAATAAAAGCTATTGAATATATTCTTTAACTAATTTATCATATGTGCCGTCTTCTTTTATTTCTGTTAGTGCGGCATTAACTTTTTCAAGCAGTTCTGTATTGCCCTTTTTAACTGCCATTGCATATTCCTCTGTTTCCATACCGCTTTGTATAGCAACTATTTTGCCCTCGTTAGAAGCAACATATTCCTTAGCGGGGTTAGAATCTATAACTACTGCATCAATCCTGTCGTTTACCAAATCCATAACAGCATCAATACCTTTTTTATATCGTTTAACTTCTTTAACATTATATTCTTTAACCTCAACATCATCTTCACTGATGATTATGTCTCCGGTAGTTCCCTCTTGAACACCAACTACCTTATCTTTAAGGTCTGATGCACTCTTGATAGAATCACCTGTAGGTATAATTATCATTTGATTTGCCGTAAAATAAGCTTGGGTAAAATCAACTTCTTTTTTTCTTTCTTCAGTAACAGTCATGCCTGCTGCAACCAAATCTATTTTCCCATTTCCAAGTGAACCAATCAATGACTTAAATTCCATATTTTCAATCTTTATTTCTGCATCCATCCTTTTTGCTATTTCTTTTACCAGTGCAACGTCGAACCCGTCCGGTTGCCCGTTATCACCGACGAACTCAAAAGGCGGGAATTCGGCATTTGTGCCCATTACTAAAGTAGCAGCTGGTGGTGCATCAACTTTGGTTGACGGTGAAGAAGTGTCATTAGAGCAGCCGATAAAAGTAACGGCTATAAGAGATGATACCAAAAGCAAAGTAATAGATTTCAAAATTCTTTTTTTCATTTGTTTGCCCCCTTGTTTTTTCAAAATTATAATTATAAGAATAATCCTGATTAATTATATTATATTTTGTAAACATTTGCAAGGGCTTAATTTATTTTGAGTTTCCCCATTAATTTATTTTGAGTTTCCCCATTTTTTCAGTCTATACCAAAGCCATCATATTTAAACAAGCACATCTGCATAGATTTCGGTTTCTTTTTCAGCATATCAGCAATGCCTTGCTTGCATCTTGCAAATAGTCTG
>JAAZFB010000489.1 GCA_012511915.1 Clostridiaceae bacterium | reverse complement strand
TTGACTTATTTCCGGCTGATATGGTGTATACGCTGTAACAAACTCTTCTTTTCCCGCTACGCTGTCCACAACTGCCGGTATATAATGCCGATATGCTCCGGCACCGCGGAAAATACTTCGATAAACCTTGTTTTTATCCGCCAAACAAGACATTTTTTCGAGTACTCGCTGTTCTGATAGTCCGGCTGGTATATCAAGTAATTTATTCAGTTTAATTTGCCCGGGTATATCACAGAATAACTCCTCAACACTATTAATACCGATTTTCCTTAACATTTCTTGTTTATGCGTATTGGTAATTGGAATGTAATTTGACATATTTTATACTAACCTTTCTTTATGGTTTCTGATTATTATGGTTATATATTAGACCTGTCCGGAAATTCAACGCGAGTGGAAAACCGAGGATTTTTTTCGCGTGGGCGTGCGGATGGGTTCCGGTCGTGCGTCCACACGGAAAAAAGACCGGTTACGCCGCCGTGATTGAATTTTCGGACAGGTCTATTTAATGTGAATTAGTATTATACTGTTGTTCATCCAACAAATCAGATATGTTCGTGATACCCTCTGCTTTTATTATCCAATTATCATAAGGCGCTTGGTTAATGAGTTCAGGTGCAGAATCAAGTTTCTCATTCACTTCAGAAATTGTACCGTCAAACGGGCTGAATATTTCCGAAACCGCCTTTACCGATTCTACGTCTGTAAAAGCCTGACCTTTTGCAAGTGTTTCACCGACTTCCGGTAATCGTATATACACAACATCACCTAATTCTTTTTGGGCATAGTCGGTAATTCCGATATACGCAGTTGTCTCGTCAAGGAACTTCACCCATTCATGCGTTTTGGTAAATTTAATTTCTGACATTTTTACTCACTCCTTTTATAAAATGGCATATCCACTTTTTGTGCGCTAAGGCGTTTACCGCGAACATCTATTTCTACAAAGTTGTAATCACGGTTCTCAACAAGCGCCATTGCGTATGCACCGCCTAATGACGGACAAAATGTACCCGAAGTTGTTTCCCCGACCTTTATGTTATCCACATATACCTCGGCATTTTCGCGTGCAATTCCTTTGTCTATCAGTTTTAACCCGATTCTTTTTCTATTGTTGGTTTTTTCGAACATTGCCCTTTTACCGATAAAATCTTCTTTTTGCTGTTTAACAAAATAACCTAATCCCACTTCAAGGGGGGTTGTATTATCGTTCATTTCATGTCCGTAAAGCGGTAATGTCGCCTCAAACCTTAAGGTATCTCTCGCACCCAAGCCACATGGCACTATATCAAAGGTTTCACCTGCAGTTATCAACATCTGCCATAGTTTGGTTGCATCATCCGTTTTGCAATATATTTCAAAGCCATCTTCACCTGTATACCCGGTGCGTGAAATTAAACATTTAATATTTTGTATGCTACCGTCTAAAATAGCAGTAAACCTTTTTTGTGGTATATCGTCTGTCAGCCGAGAAAGTATTTTGGTTGTGTTTGGGCCTTGCAGTGCAATTTGGGCTGTTTCATCGCTTTTATCCAAAACTTCTACGTTCCCGCGCACGTTATTTATAATCCAATTGTAGTCCTTATCTTTATTAGATGCGTTTACAACAATAAGGTATTTGTTGTCACCTACATTATACACAATTACATCGTCAACTATCCCGCCTTGGTTATTGCACATAAGGCTGTACCGTGCGCAACCGGTGTGAAAATTTGTAAAGTCATTCGTCATCAAATTATTTATGTTATCTAAAGCATCGCCGCCCTGAATAATAATTTCTCCCATGTGAGAAACATCAAATAATCCGGCATTGCTTCTGACTGCAGAGTGCTCGTTAATCACACTTGTATATTGTACAGGCAAAAGATAACCTGCAAAAGGTACAATCCTCCCACCCGCTTGTTTATGCCAATTATATAACGGCGTCTTTTTTAGCTCATTTTCCATTTATTAATCTACTCCTTTCACATAACGGATAACGCAACGCATCAACTCAAACTAAAAAAGTAATGAAATATCTTCTTTGTCAAGGATTTTTATACCCGCGTCCGTCAGATGCTTTATTGCGGAATAATTATCCTCCACTTTAAGGATAACCATTGCATTTTCCTCCGACCTTGTCGCAAAAGCATACATATATTCAATGCTTATACCTTTTTCATGCAAAACACTGAGTGCAGTGGCAAGCCCGCCAGGCACATGAGAAATTGAAATACCGATTACATCGGTAATTTTTGCGGTAAGTCCGCTTTCTTTGACCGCTTTTTCCGCCTTGTCTGAATCTGATACTATAAGACGTAAAATCCCGAAATCTGTTGTATCCGCAATCGACAAAGCAAGGATGTTAACACCTTTTTCCCCAAATAGTTTTGTAATTTCCGCCAATCTGCCCGACTTATTTTCTATAAAAATCGAAATTTGTTTTAATAGCACGACGTGGTCTCCTCCTTATTTAAATTTTCGTTTATCTATAACTCTTTTTGCTTTGCCCTCACTTCGCATTATTGTTTTTGATTCAACTAATGTAATTTTTGCCGACAATCCAAGAGTGGTCTCTATGCCTTTTCTTATTTTATTTTCGGTGTCCTCAAGTTTTTTCACCTCATCAGAGAGCATATCCGCAGTAAGCTCGACTTGCACTTCAAGCGTATCAAGCGTACCTACCCTGTCAACTATTATCATATAATGCGGCGAAGTTTCGCCCACATCAAGCAATACACTTTCAATTTGTGACGGGAACACATTTACACCCCGAATGATAAGCATATCATCTGTTCTTCCGCTTGGTTTTGACATTCGTGCCATAGTTCTGCCACATGCACATTTTTCATAACTTATCGATGAGACATCTCTTGTTCTATATCTGATAAGTGGGAAGCCCTCTTTTGTCAGAGTAGTAAAAACCAGTTCACCATCCGTATTTGCCGGCAAAACTTCACAAGTTTGGCTATTAATAATTTCGGGATAGAAATGGTCTTCCCAAATATGCAGTCCGTTTTTATACTGGCAATCCATTGACACACCGGGTCCCATAACTTCGCTTAGCCCATATATATCAAACGCCTTAATTCTCAAGTTTTTCTCAATTTCTCCACGCATATTTTCCGTCCAAGGCTCCGCCCCGAAAATGCCTGCAGTCAATTTAAAATCGTCAAGTGAAAGTCCTGCCTCCTCTATTGCCTCAGCTAAATACAAAGCATATGATGGGGTGCAGCACAAAACAGTAACGCCGAAATCCTTCATAATGTTAATTTGACGCTGGGTATTGCCGGACGAGGTAGGCACTGTTGCAGCACCAATTCGCTCTGCACCGTAATGCGCACCTAAACCGCCTGTAAAAAGCCCATATCCGTAAGAAACCTGAAAAATAGACGAGCGATCTGCCCCCGCCATTGTAAAACACCTTGCCATAAGTTCTGACCATGTGGCAATATCGTTTTGTGTATAGCCTACAACAGTTTGTTTACCTGTCGTTCCGCTGGAGGCATGCACTCTTACTATTTCCTCCATAGGCGTTGCAAACATGCCAAAAGGATACGTTTCGCGCAAGTCCTGCTTTGTTGTAAAGGGGAGTTTTTCAATGTCCTCCATTGTTTTTATATCCTCCGGGAGCACACCTTTTTCTTGCATTTTATCCCTGTAATAAGGCACATTGGTATACACTCGTTTAATCAGCTTTGCAAGTTTTTTTGACTGTAAATCATGTATTTGCTCACGCGACATACATTCGCTCTTTTGATCCCAAAAACCTTTCACACTACTCTACCCCTCCATTATACCCAATTTCAAACGCTTTTTTGTTTACATCCAAGAAATTTTGTGGCACTGTCTGCTGTATCGCATTTTCCCAAACACCTTTTGGTATATTTGTCTTGCTTGCCAAGAGTCCTATTAACACAACATTTGCTGTCTTTGCATTCCCCGCCTTGTTTGCCGCTTGGAGTGCATCCACTTCCGTTATATCCGCACCGGTGTTTTTTAATTTATTTATAATTTCATCCGGGTACCTCGCGGCACCTGTAATAACCGGCATTGGGTCTATTTTTTGAATATTTACTAACATTACGCCGTTATTTTTAAGAAATTTAAAATATCTGTATGCTTCAAGCTGTTCGAATGCTAAGATTATATCCGCTTCTCCCTCGGAAATAACAGGTGAAAATACCTCTTTACCGTATTTTACGTATGTAACAACACTCCCGCCTCGTTGGGACATACCGTGTACCTCGGACACTTTAACATCATAACCGCTGTTTATTGCAACATTGCCAAGTATTCTGCTTGCAAGCAGCGTTCCTTGCCCGCCAACGCCTACAATCATTATATTAGTTGATTGATTCATCTTTTATACCTCCGATTGCATTGAATTTGCATACTTTAAGGCAAAGCCCGCAACCAACACATTGAGTGGCATCTATGGTTACCTTACTGTCTTTAACCGAAATGGCAGGGCAACCCAACCCTAAACAGCTCTTACAGGTTACGCAGTTTTCATTTATTCTGAGAGCACCCGGGTAGCGGACACCTTTTAACAAAGCGCATGGTCGCCGTGCAATAATAACAGAGGGCTCATCGGCTTGTGTTTCTTCTTTTAAAATCTTTTCAAATCCCGAAAGGTCGAACGGGTCGGCAATCGTAACTCTATTAACCCCTATAGCTTTACAAAGCCCAACCAAATCCAACGATTTTGTAGGTTCTGATTTAATAGTATAGCCTGTAGCCGGATTATCCTGATGGCCCGTCATTGCAGTTATCGAATTGTCAAGAATAATAACTGTGCTGTTGCCTTTGTTATATACTATATCTATAAGTCCGGTGATGCCGCTATGAATGAAGGTCGAATCGCCTATAACCGCAACAGTCTTTTTCCGAAAACTATCTCCTCTTGCCTTTTCAATGCCATGCGCCATACCTATACTCGCACCCATACAAACGCATAAATCCATACTGTTAAGCGGTGCCAACGCCCCTAGCGTATAACAACCGATATCGCCGCTAACAATAAAACGCAGCTTTTTCAACAGATAAAATACACCTCTATGCGGACAGCCGACACACATAACCGGCGGTCTGCCGGGTATATCTTCCTCGATATTGTGTGTTTCGATTTGTTCGCCAAAAACCGCTTTCCTAATCATACCGGAATTATATTCACCAGTCCTTGGTAAAATGTCTTTCCCATGTATGTTAAGTCCAATCGCTTTACAGTGATTTTCAATTACCGGCTCCAGTTCTTCTATAACATAAAGCTGCTCAACTTGCGATGCAAAATCCTTAATTAATTTTTCCGGCAGAGGATTTATTAAGCCGAGTTTTAAAAATGATGCCTCAGGAAATGCTTCTTTAGCATATTGATATGCAATTCCGGCTGTTATTACACCGATTTTTTTACTTTTTTTCTCGATTGTGTTAAACTCGCATTGCTCTGCAAAATCCCTCATATCGTCAAGCCGTCGTTCGACATATTTATGACGTGATATTGCCATTGCCGGCATCATAACACGTTTTGCAGTATCTTTAGCATATTCTCTTAAACTGATATCTTGCCTCTCGCTTAATTGTACAAGACTTTGTGAATGGGATACCCTTGTGGACAAACGAATTAATATCGGCGTATCGTATTTTTCACTGAGCTCAAAAGCAGTCTTTACATAATGCTTACATTCTGCACTATCGGCCGGTTCGAGCATCGGGACCTTTGACGCAATAGCCATAAGCCGACTGTCCTGTTCATTCTGACTGCTGTGTATGCCTTGGTCATCGGCAACACAAATGACCAGACCTCCGCTTACTCCTGTGTAGGAAACTGTAAAAAGCGGATCTGCAGCTACATTAAGTCCCACATGCTTCATACATGACATAGCCCTTGCGCCTGCAAATGAGGCGCCTATTGCAACTTCCAAAGCAACCTTTTCATTCGGTGCCCATTCTGAATCTATTTCATCAAACTTGGCTATTTCCTGTGTTATTTCTGTGCTGGGTGTTCCGGGATATGATGATACAACACTTACCCCCGCCTCATAAGCTCCCCTTGCAACAGCTGCATTACCAAGCATAAGTTTTTTCATTTACGCATACAACCTTTCTGTACTATTAATACTAATCCTCGTATTTTAATAAGAAATCGTATTATTTCTATTTTGGACTAGTACACTGTCAACACTAAATCTCATACTAAATTCAATCAAATATAGTGTTATATTTGCAAGATGATTTTTTGCTGAGCAAGGCATGGGTTCTTTTGAATGCTTTTTGCATTCAAAACGGTTCCATAACAATGCTCAGTGGAAAATCAGCCGGAAAGATTGCGCAATATTTGATTGAATTTAGTATCATGTATACTGGCGGTCTATTTTCTGTAATACTGCGTTGTCGTCAATCGGTATACATACAGTATGCCTCAATCCTCCGCCTTGTCTTGCAAAAAATATCCTCGCCATTATATTATAATTTTAGTGTTTACAGTGTACTTGTAGAATTATTTCGCAAATCTATTACACGTTTTGCTTTGCCAAGGGAGCGCTCTATTGTCTTAGGCTCGGCAAGATGAACTTTTGCATCAAGCCCAAGTACAATATGCAGTTTTTGCTTGATGTTTTTTTCAAGCTGCTCCAATTGCGAAAATGATTCCAACAAGCTTTCGTCCTCAAGCTCAACAATCACTTTTAAATTGTCCAAATAACCCACCCTGCTGACTTCAAGCTGATAATGCGGGCTGATATGCGGCATTCCCAACAATACACTTTCAACCTGTGAAGGGAATACATTTACACCCCTAATAATCAGCATATCATCACTACGGCCCTGAATCTTAGCCATGCGAATTGTAGTTCTGCCGCATTTGCATTTTTCGGGTATCAGATATGTTATATCTTTTGTGCGATATCTTAGAAGTGGTATGCCCTGCTTTGAAATGGTGGTAATAACAAGTTCACCCTTTTGCCCATAGGGCAAAACTTTTCCGGTCTGGGAATCGATTATTTCCGGAATAAAATAATCCTCGTTAATATGCATACCTGTTTTATGAATACACTCTCCCGAAACACCGGGACCAATAAGCTCACTCATACCGTAATTTTCTGTTGCAATTATGCCGAACCGGTTTTCAAGTTGGCTCCTCATTTCCTCTGTAGAGCCTTCCGCACCGAACAATCCGATTTTTAGCTTTATATCAGACTTTTTTATCCCTTGCTCTTGCATTACCTCAGACATATAAAGCGCATAAGATGGTGTACTTACCAAAATAGTACTGCCATAGTCTTGCATTATCATTGCCTGCTTTTCGGTATTTCCACTCGACATTGGGATGATTGCCGCGCCTATCTTTTCAAGACCATAATGCAAGCCGAACGCCCCGGTAAACAGTCCATATCCAAACGCAATCTGTGCAATATCATTTTCGCTTGCCCCTGCCATCGTCGCTATTCTGGCAACACACTCACTCCACATGTCCAAGTCTGCACGGGTGTATCCAACCGTAGTCGGTTTACCTGTGGTACCGCTCGAGGCATGTATTCGTACAATTTCTTTCATAGGCACTGCAAAAAGACCAAACGGATAATTATCCCTTAAATCATCTTTTACTGTAAACGGTATATGCTGTAAATCTTCAAGCGAATTTACTTTATCAGGAACAATGCCGACATCGTCCAATCGTTTTTTATAAAACGGCACATTTTTATACACTCTTTCTAATGTTTGCTTTAGCCTGGCAAGTTGCAATGTGCGCATATCATCGCGCGACATTGTCTCAATTTGTTCGTTCCACATTATCCCTCTTGCACCTCCATAACCGCGAAAGCTTTTTTTGTATTCTCCACCGGCACATCCTTAGTAAACAAGCTGACAACAGGCACTACGACCATAGAAACTGCCATTGCCGCAACACCCGATTCCGGTGACATACTCATAGCAAAAGCGAAGCTGTTTGATGTAAGTGTATGTACTGCCGTCAAAATACCAACAACTGTAACCCCACTTATCAGACCTGCCCACGCTCCTGTTTTGGTGGTTTTTTTATAATACAGTCCCCAAATTAAAGGCCCGATAAAACAACCTGAAACAACACCCCAAGAAAAGGACATTAAATTAACGATAAAAGTTATTTTCGTTGTAGCAAATAAAAATGACAATCCAACAAAAATAATTGAGAATATTCTCATTGCAAATATCATATATTTTTCTTTAAACTTGTCATAAACAGACGGTATAAGGTCAACTGATACTGCACTGCTAGATGTTAGTACTATTGAAGCAAGCGTCGACATTGATGCCGAAAGCAGAAGCAACATAAATATCGCGAGCACGACAGTTGATAATATTTTGCCGTCAAGCCCAAGTGTTTGTACCAAGATCTTCGGGACAACCATATCATAGCCACCCTGGGGTAAGCCGTTTTCAACAGGTACAAATATTCTGCCAAGTGAGCCTATAAAATACGCACCCACGCCTATTATCAAAGCAAAAGCAGTAGAGATGACGGCACCTTGGGTGATGCTTTTTTCATCTTTTATAGAATAATATTTGGTAATCATTTGGGGCATCCCCCATGTTCCGAAGCTTGTCAGCATTATGTTAAATGCCAAAAACTTAAAATTACTGCCGCCAAAAAAACTTGTTAAATCATTATTCCCCGCCAAAATCCCAAGACGGTTCACTTCTGCCATGCCATTTGCAATACCGGATACGGCCGGGTTTGCTACAATGTAAATAACCATAATAACAACACCGACAATCATTATAATGCCTTGAAAAAAGTTGGTGTATACGGTAGCAAAATAGCCGCCAAAAGCTACATAGATAGCAGTTAATATTGCTACAATCGCCAAGCATACATTAATATTCGCTGTCGGGAATATTGTTACAAAAAGCGACCCTAAACCCTTATATACTGCAGCAGAATAAGGTACTAAAAAAATAAATATTATTGCGGCAGAGTAAACTTTCATGTGAACGCTGTCAAATCGTTCTTGAAAAAATTCCGGCATTGTCTTTGAGCCAAGAACTTGTGTCATGCGACGTGTCCTTTTTGCAAGTATAAGCCATGCAGCGAGGCTACCCAACAACGCATTGCCGATACCTATCCACATTGAAGCGAACCCGGCTTTCCAACCGATTTGACCGGCATACCCGATAAAAATAACAGCTGAAAAATAAGCTGTACCATATGCAAAGGCACTAACCCACGGACCTATTCTACGCCCTCCAAGCAAATATCCTTCTAACGTGGTGGTTTTTTTAAATGCTGACACGCCAATAAAAACCATTAACGCCGAAAACAGTATTAATGCATAAAGTGTAACTTGTTGCACCTGTGCCATATTGTTGTCTCCCCCTTATAAAAACTCATATCCTGAAATTTAAAATGACCTATTTTGCAACTATATTAACAAGCCGTTTAGGGATTACAACAACCTTAACGATTTGTTTATCACCTATAAACTCATTGACCTTTTGACACGCAAGGGCCTGTTCTTTAATGCTATCGTTGTCCGCATCGGCATTAATAATAATTTTGTCCCGCACCTTACCGTTTACTTGAATTGCTATTTCTATTTCATCATCTAACGTTTTTGCGGCATCATACACCGGCCACTCACTTTGATGCAAATAGCCGTCAAAGCCTGAGGACTGCCAAAGTTCTTCAGTTATGTGAGGTGCAAACGGATTTAATAAAATTAAAAAGGTTTTTAACTCGCGTTTTGTAATAGAGCCAATACGCATAACTTCGTTTATAAAACTCATAAGTGTAGCAATGGCAGTATTAAATTTCATCCTGTCAATGTCTTCGGTTACCTTTTTAATGGTTTTATGAACAGTGCTTTCCAATGCGGATGAATATTCATAATCTTGTGATAGAATATTTCCAAGCCGCCATACGCGTTCTAAAAAGTTATAGCAGCCTTTAACACCCTGCATTGACCATGGTGTTGCTTGATCAAAAGCACCGATAAACATTTCGTATGTTCTGAAAGTATCCGCCCCGAACTCATGTACAACATCGTCCGGATTTATGACATTATTACGTGATTTGCTCATTTTTTCGCCGTTTTCGCCTAAAATCATACCATGGGAAGTACGCTTTTGATACGGCTCTTTTGTAGGCACCGTACCTATATCGAATAAAAACTTGTGCCAAAAGCGCGAATACAGCATATGCAATGTGGTATGTTCCATACCTCCGTTATACCAATCAACCGGCAGCCAGTATTTAAGTTTTTCTGTATCGGCAATACAACTGTCATTATTCGGGTCTATATATCTTAAAAAATACCACGACGAGCCCGCCCATTGGGGCATTGTATCAGTTTCGCGCTGTGCAGCGCCTTTGCATTTCGGGCAAGTTGTGTTAACCCAATCTATTTGCTTCGCCAAAGGAGATTCCCCGTCATCGCCCGGCTCAAAGTTATCGGTATCAGGTAACAAAAGAGGCAGTTCATCTTCGGATAATGCCACATAACCGCATTTTTCACAATGCACAATCGGAATAGGTTCACCCCAATAGCGTTGACGAGAAAAAACCCAATCACGAAGCTTGTAATTTGTTTTTCTTTTGCCGATATTTTTTTGTTCGAGATCCTCTATCATTGCCTCTATTGCCTGTTTAACCTGCATTCCGGTAATAAACCCGGAGTTAACCATTACGCCATCATCCACACTACAATTAGGTTGCTTGGTAACGTCAATATCACTTGCAACAACTTCTATAATTGGCAGGTTAAACTTTGTCGCAAACTCCCAATCCCTTTCATCATGCGCCGGCACCGCCATTATTGCGCCTGTTCCGTATGTTACAAGCACATAATCGGAAATCCATACAGGTATTTCTTTGCCGTTTACCGGGTTTATTGCATAAACCCCTTCAAGTGCAACACCCGTTTTTTCTTTTGACAATTCTGTCCTTTCAAACTCGGTTTTCTTTGCTGTCAAAGTTTTGTATTCTTTAACTTTTGCATAATTTTTTATCATGTTTTTATAATCTTCAACAAACTTATGCTCAGGAGACAGCACCATATATGTCGCACCGAACAGCGTATCAGGTCGGGTAGTAAAAACGGTAATAGAATCATCGGTATCTTTAATTTTAAAATCAACAAGCAAACCCTCTGAACGCCCGATCCAGTTTTTTTGTTGAATCTTTACTTTTTCTATATAATCAAGCGGGTCAAGGTCGTCAATAAGTCGCTCGGCATACTCTGTGATTTTAAGCATCCATTGACTTTTTTCACGTTGCACAACTTCACTGCCACAACGCTCGCACAAACCACTAACCACTTCTTCATTTGCAAGTCCGACTTTGCACCCTGTGCAAAAGTTTATTGGCATAGTTGTTTTATACGCAAGCCCTTTCTCAAACAATTTCAGAAAAATCCATTGTGTCCATTTAAAATACCTTGGATCGGTTGTATTAATTTCTTTTGACCAATCAAAAGAAAAACCGAGCATTTTAAGCTGTCTTTTAAAAACCCCAATGTTCTTTTCGGTAACAATTGCAGGGTGTATTTTATTAGCAATAGCATAGTTTTCAGTGGGTAATCCAAAGGCATCCCAACCCATAGGAAACAATACGTTATATCCTTCCATACGTTTTTTCCTGGAAATAATATCTATAGCCGTATACCCGCGCGGGTGTCCAACGTGCAGCCCTTGCCCAGATGGGTAAGGAAACTCGACTAAACCGTAAAACTTAGGTTTTGTTAAGTCATCCTCTGCTTTGAATGTTTCGTTTTCCTGCCAAAACGATTGCCACTTTTCTTCTGTTTCTCTAAAATTGTACCTCAACTTTAATCCCCCAGTAATAAGTTTGTATCTATTTTATCACCATCCACCCATAAGTGTTCAAGGTTATAAAAATCGCGTGTTTCCCCATGGAAGATGTGAACAATTACATCGCGATAATCAAGCAATACCCAAGTCGCGCCACCATAACCCTCTTTGTGATATGCGATATCACTTCCCCTGTCGCCTACTTTATATTCCACCTCATCGGCAAGCGCCTTTACATGGGTTGAGGATGTTCCGCTGCAAATAACAAAATAATCTGCAAGTTGGCTCACCTTTTGTATATCAATAACAGTAATATCCTGCGCTTTTTTATCGTCCAATATTTTCACTATTTTTTTTGCAGTTTCAAATGACATACATTCTCTCCTATCTCATTTTATATATTAAATAGTTTCTTGCATTAACCGTCTCCGGATGTAACATTCTTTTTTTTGCGACTGTTTTTTTTATAGTATAATTGAGCCCGTCAAGTATCGCAAGGTCTATATTTTCAAATGCAATGGTTCGTATTTGATCAACGCATTCAAAAGTTCTGTTTGGCTCAATATAATCGGCAACATAAATTATTTTTGTAAGCAACGACATATTTGCCTTTGCTGTGGTGTGATAATAAATTGCGTCAAAAACCTCTTCGTCATCAATACCATAGTAATGTTTGGCATAGAACGCGCCGACACGGGCGTGAATCAGTTTAGTTTCTTCCAACAAGACTTTGTCCATTTTCAACTGAAAATCAGTGCACATTTTTAACAATTTATCGCGGTCAATTTCTTTCACGCAATCATGGACAAGCCCGGCAAGCGCCGCTTTCTGTTCATCCGCTCCGTAATAACGTGCAAGCGTTACTGCGGTATTACTAACCGCTAAACTGTGCTCAAAGCGGCTTTTGGATAGCTTTTTCTCAAGGTCATCTTTTATCTGCTCAAAGTCCATAAAATTATACATCCCTTATTTATATAATTTATTGCTGTTAATATACTGTTCAACATTGTCGGGCAACATATACCTAATCGGAAGGTTTTGTTTTATCCTTCGGCGTATTTCGGTAGATGACACTTCTATTATAGGCGCCTTTAAAATATGAATTTTAGCACCATAGTCATCTGCTATTTGTTTTGATACTTTTCCAATATTCCTATCATCTTTAGTTTTTCTGTTGAATGAAATAAATTCAATCATACCAGCAAGAGCCCGGAAGTTCTTCCAACTTGTTATTCCATAGAGCCAGTCGGTGCCGGTAATATAATATAAATCAGTGTTAGGATATTGTGCTTTCAGTGCACCTACAGTATCGATGGTATATGATATTTCCGGGTTTTCGTATTCGATATCTGATATCTCAAAACCGTCATTTTCTACTATTGCAAGCTGTGTCATGTTAAAACGATGCCGTTTATCGGTAACATCTTTTTTAGATTTGTGTGGGGACAAGCCGGTTGGGATAAATAAAACCTTATCCAGTTCAAACAAGTGTTTGGCATTTTCCGCTATAAATAGATGCCCGTAGTGTATTGGGTCAAAGGTGCCTCCTATTAACCCGATTCTATTCATCAGCAGCTTCCCTCCCTTTTTCCAACATATCGGGGCGCCTTTTCCTTGTGCGTTCTATAGATTGCTCAAGCCGCCACTTTTCTATATTGGCGTGGTGCCCTGAAAGCAGTACATCAGGCACCTCCCTGCCTCTGAATACTAATGGACGTGTATATTGCGGATATTCCAACAAACCGCTGTAATGGGATTCGTCAGCAAAACTTTCTTCGCAAGAAAGTACACCAGGCACAAGCCTGCAAACAGTATCGCAAAGTACCAGCGCCGGTATTTCACCGCCCGTTAACACATAATCGCCGATAGAAACTTCCAAATCCACAATTTCTTCAATTAGCCTTTCGTCGATACCCTCATAGTGTCCGCACAATATTACTATATGCTCATTTTTTGATAATTGATTTGCCAAGCTTTGATTTAGTACTTTACCCTGTGGCGACATATATATTACGAATGGCTTAACTGCCGCAGTATCTAAAACGCTTTTATACGCTCTGTATATCGGCCCGGGTTGCATGATCATACCATTGCCGCCCCCATAAGGATAATCATCCACTCTTCTATGCTTATCTTGTGAATAATCGCGAATATTAATAAAACCAAACTCCAAAATCCCTTTTTTCTGTGCCCTACCGATAATGCTCTGGCACAAAGCATGTTCAACCATTTCCGGGAAAAGCGTAAGAATATCAATTTTCATTTATAATGACCCCCCATCGATTTCGGGTCGGCACGAATTACATACTTTGTCAATTTGTGCTATAAGGATAGATATCAATTCTACGGTTATCAACGTCTATACTTTTTATTACACTTGAAAGCGCCGGAATTAAAAGTTCTGAACCGTCTTCTTTTCGAATAAGGTAAACATCGTTACTGCCTGTATTAAAACAATCCTCAAACAAACCGATAAACTCATCTTGTTCGAAAACTTTCGCACCGATAAGGTCTGCAATATAATATGTGCCCTGTGAAAGCTCCCCAAGTTGTTCCCTATTGACATAAAGTATTTCACCGCGTAATTTATTTGCATCGTCAATGGAATCGACACCAAAAAACTTGATTATTACAGTGTTTTTATGAAGTCTCGCTTTTTCAACCTTTAGTGATTTTTCCTTTGTTATAAAGGTGTCCAAAAGCAAAAAGGTTGAAGCGCTGTTACACCAAGGCATAATTTTCACTTCACCTTTTAGACCATGAGTGTTTACTATTTTCCCTATCTCAAGTGGCAAAATACATCTTCCTCCGGTTACTAATACTATCGAACTTATAAAATGAGGAATAGTATGAGAGCTTTCAATACTATATTGCATTTAATCTCTAATCGAATAGTATATAATACTTTGCAATGCATAAAAGGGAAGGCGCGAAAAGCACCCTCCCTTTTATTCTAATCAATATCTACAATAACTCTTCTCTTTTCCTGAGACGATGCAGCACGGATAACGGAACGGATTGCCCTTGCAATTTTACCCTGTTTACCGATTACCTTTCCCATATCGCTTTGTGCAACATGCAAATTAAGCATAATCGAAGAATCGCTTTCAACTTGTGAAACAATTACCTCATCGGGATTGCTGACAAGTGATTTTGCAATGTAGTCCAATAATTCTTTCATTGTGTTTAATCAACCTTTCAATAAATCTCGCTTTTTTTTAGCAGTTTTCTGACGATATCAGTAGGTTGTGCCCCGTTTTTAATCCATTTACTTGCTTTTTCCGCATCGATATTTATCTGGGCAGGTTCGACTAACGGGTTGTAAGTACCAATCTCCTCGATAAACCGTCCCTCCCTGGGATACCTTGAATCTGCAACTACCACTCGATAAAATGGTGCCTTTTTTGCGCCTATTCTCCTGAGCCTAATTTTAACAGCCATTTACATTCCACCTCCAATTTAAAGTCTCCACTTATTTATTAGCATTTATGCAAAAGGAAAACGCATTTTCCCCCTGCCGCTTTTCTTAGCATTTCCAAACTGTTTAAATACAGTTTTCATTTGCTCAAATTGCTTTAAGAGCAAATTCACATCTTGTACTTTTGTGCCACTTCCTAATGATATTCGCCGTTTTCGGCTTGAATTAATGATTGACGGATTACTGCGCTCTTTTTGGGTCATGCTTTTTATAATCGCCCCAACCCTCAGCATTTTTCGTTCGTCTATCTGCGCCCCTTTTAAGGCATTAGCGTTTATCCCCGGTATCATACCAATAATATTTTCCATTGGCCCCATTTTGTTCACTTGCTCTAATTGATCTAAAAAATCGTTTAAATCAAACTGCTGTTTTTTCAGCTTTTGTTCAAGCTGTTCAGCCTTTTTTATATCAAATGCCTGTTCGGCCTTCTCTATTAATGAGAGCATATCACCCATACCAAGTATACGGCTTGCCATACGTTGGGGATAAAAAGATTCTATATCATCAAGTTTTTCGCCGGTTCCGACAAACATGATAGGTTTGCCCGTAACATAACGCACCGAAATGGCTGCCCCACCACGGGTATCGCCGTCTAACTTAGTTAAAATAACACCGTCAATTCCGAGTTGTTCATTAAAGCTTTTTGCAACAGTTACCGCATCTTGGCCTGTCATGGAATCGACAACCAGCAGTGTTTGGGAGACATTTGCCCGGCGTTTAATATTCTGAAGCTCCCCCATAAGCACTTCATCAATATGCAACCTGCCTGCGGTATCTATTATTACAATGTCATTGCCATTTTTTTGCGCATGAGATACTGCTTCAGTGCTGATTGCAACAGCATCATTGCTGTCTTGCCTCTTGAAAACGGGAATTCCCAATTTGTCGCCGACAACTTGCAGTTGAAGCTGTGCTGCAGGTCGATATACATCACACGCAACAAGTAGAGGTCGTTTGCCCTGTTTTTTCAAATATCCGCCTAATTTGGCTGCTGTTGTTGTTTTTCCTGCGCCTTGAAGACCAGCCATCATTATAACGGTAGGCGGCTTTGGGGATATTTTTATAGTTGTAGCTTCGGTGCCCATCAGCTCGGTAAGCTCTTCATTGACTATTTTAATTATCTGTTGCCCCGGTGTCAGTGAGTCAATAACTTCAGCGCCTACTGCACGTTGGGATGTCTTTTCGATGAACTCTTTAACAACTTTAAAGTTTACATCCGCCTCTAAAAGGGCTAATTTAATCTCGCGCATCCCCTCTTTTATATCAGCTTGAGAGACCTTACCTTTGCCGCGTAGCTTTTTAAAAGCATTTTGTAGCTTTTCTGATAGACTTTCAAAAGCCATGTTATATTAATACCCTTTCTGCTTAAATTACAACTATTCTTTTATATCATTCAAGTGATTTCGGATTCTCTTTAATCTTGAAGAAAGCCATGGCAATGAAGATACTTGTTCTGATAATTCAATTTCGTCTATCTCTTTTTGAATTTTTTCTGCAGCGTTCCTTATAGTTATGTAACGCTTGGCAATACCCAAATTATCCTCGGCATCTTTCATTATCATTTCAGCACGCTTAATAGCATCGCGAACACCCTGGCGGGTTATAAGTAAATGTTCACTAATTTCCGCAAGTGATAAATCATGATTATAATATAAATCAATTACGTCAGCCTGCTTATCGGTAAGCATATTATGATAAAAATCAAATAGTAATGTCATATTTAAATCTTTAGCCACAACTCATACCCCCTACCATTTATTTTACTGATGCATTAATATCAGCGCAAAACGAATGTAAAGTAAATCACCTTACACATTATAATATATCACTGTTCTTTTGTCAAGGGGGGGAGCTCATTTATTTCAGCATTTTTCTCATTTTTTTCTTTTAACACCTGAATAAAGCCCTCAAGCTTTTTAAGAGCCTTGCCATAGTTCTCCCAATCTCCCTGTTTGGAAAAACCAGTCATCTCCTCAAAACTATCGACAACATTATTCACTATATCTTCTATCGACTCTTCGTTTGATATAACAACCGCCGGACGGTTAACCCCAAATAATGTGTTTAATGCTTCGTCCAAGGTTGGCTCTGAAGCCAATTTATCGTTATAGGCTACAATGACTTTTTTAAGTTCCGGTGTCTTATCGCTATTTTTGGTTTGTGTAACATAGATAGGCTTGATATATAAAATGCTGTTATTAATAGGCACAATTATTATCTTACCTTGCGTTACCGATAAATCGGCTTGTTTTATTTGGGCTATTTCTTTGGTAATTGCCTCATCACTGCTAATTTTATTGTCTATTTGATAGGGACCGCTAATATTATCATTATTCAAAAAGTTATATATTATAAGCTTGCCAAACCCTTCACCCTCACAGCTTGCCGCTAACAATGACTTCATATTGGATTTGTTCGCAGAAGTATATGGCTGCATAAGTACGAATTCTTCTTTTTTACTGTCAGGCATTTTTATCATACCGTAATAGGGTTCTACATTAATGTCTTTATCTGGGCTTTGTTTTTCTTGTGGTGTTGCCCACGCATCACGTTTTTCGTAAAAGACGGCAACATTGTCTACGTGGTATCTTTTTAACAAATCTGATTGCATTCTAAATATTGTACCGGGGTAGCGTAAATGTTTTGCTAAATCCTCGGGGAAAGGTGCAGGGTTAAAAAGTGTGGGGTAAATTCTATTGTAACTGCGAATAATAGGGTCTTGTTTATCGACAATATAAAAATCTACACTGCCATTATAAGCATCAATTACTGCTTTAACCGAATTTCTAATGTAGTTAATATCTCCGTTATACTGGGAATAAGGAAACCAGGGTGAAGTAGTATAACCGTCAATCACCCACTTTAGTTTTCCGGCATCGTCTATCAGAATATAAGCATCACTGTCAAAGGTTAAAAACGGTGCCGCCTTTTGAACTCGTGAGAGTACACTTCTATTGGTAAGCAGCTTGCTTTCGCTGGTAATTTGATCTGAAGCTAGTAGCTTAATATCGCTATATTTTACTGTAAAAAGCAATCTGTTCAAAAAAGTAAGTGGTATGCCGGCATCACCTTTATATGAATATCCTGATGATAAAACATCGTCTTGCTCTTTATCTTTTGTACCGACTATTACATAGTCCTTAATATGCTCGCCAAAATAAATTCTTGACTCGGTAATTACGGGCGCACCCTCTTGTGAGCGGGGCGGAATATCCCGTATAACAAAATATGGTTGACCTTGTTCTGTAACGCTGTTTAAAGGGCTCATAACAACACCGTTGGCGTGGGTGTGTTTCATTTTTGTATTAACATAATTATTTGCCGCGCCCTCTAACCTATCCGTTATTACTTCCCTTGCAGCTAACGCAACCACCGTGGGTTGACCATCTATATCATACGGTACTACGTCGGAATTAGAAAACTGATATTGATTCCGCAACGACTGTATTTGGTTTGCAGTGCTTATTAATTGGTTGTCATCTATTAACCGAATATTATTAATTGTGCCCAAATTTTCCATAATATCTTTGCCGGTTAAATTATACCGGACATCAAAATCATAATAGGCTACTTTGTCAAGCCCGTATGCAGCACGAGTAAAATTGATATTGTTTTGTATATATGATGATTCAATGGAAATTTCATTCGGGTCTACCACTAAAACCTGCATTATTTGAACCACCAACACTACAATCAACATAGATAGCGGATATAACAGCGTTAGCGAAATTGCCTGAGTGTATTTTGAATTCAGAGCAAACACAATCACTAAAACTGCAATAACCGCGAGCAATATTGGCAGTAGCCGATAATATTTTATCCATACATTTACATCCATATAACTACCACCAACAAATTCTTCGTTCGGTGTGAACAAAATATTTTCGGCTTTGTATCGGTATGATGCAGCCACAACTATGAACAACAATACTATGCTGATAAGTTGATGGCATACAATCGCTTTTGACCTTAACAGCCTTTTCATATTGTAGAAATCGAATCGGCCATATAAAAATATGTAAGATGCGGCGGTTAAAAACGTTATAAATACAAAAAACGATAATAGAGTATTTATTATCCCTATATAAAACGGGCGTTGGAAAACATAATATCCAACATCTTTATGGAATAATGGATCGCCCAAATTAAACCATTCGCTTGTCAAAAAGGGTAAAAAAGTAGGTGCAATCAACCGCCTTGAAAAAGCAGTAAAAATAGCCCCAAGTATAACACTTATTATTATTATCGGGGATACGCGCTTTAAATATGAAAAGGACGCATCGAAAGGTAATAAGTTGTTTCTGACAATTAAAAGGTTAGACAATATAAGAGTAAAGAATACAAGAAATATGCTGATGGATGTAAAGATATTAACGTTAAAATCGCGCCAAAAAACTTCGGTATAATTATCGCCGATTTCACTAAGTTCAATATAATCGGTATATATGCCGAGGAGATATACAACTGCCAACACAATCAAGACTATCAAGACAATAGCATTAAGCCTTTTTATCGATATTTTTTTTATTTACCCCACCTCCCTTTGCGTTATTGCCTGTCAAACAAAGCGTTAACAAAATCGGACGGTGAAAATGGTTGCAAGTCATCCATGCCCTCACCAATGCCGATAAATCGCACCGGAATATTTTGTTCTTTCTTTATCGCGATTACTATGCCGCCTTTTGCCGTTCCGTCAAGTTTTGTAAGTATTATTCCATTAACATCTGCCACACCGGTGAAGCTTTTTGCTTGTGAAAGGGCATTTTGCCCTGTAGTGGCATCCAACACAAGTAGAACTTCTTTTTGTGCATCCGGAAATTCCCTATCAATTACTCTGTTTATTTTAGCAAGTTCGTTCATTAAATTCTGTTTGTTATGAAGCCTGCCGGCAGTATCGCAAATCAGCAGATCTGCCCCACGTGCTTTTGCGGCAGAAATTGCATCATAAACAACAGAAGCAGGGTCACTACCTTCTTGCTGCATAACAAGTTTTACGCCGGCACGGTTTGCCCATACCTCAAGCTGTTCTGAAGCTGCTGCACGAAAAGTATCCGCTGCTGCAATAATTACTTGTTTTCCCTGTTCTTTGTAATAATGTGCCAATTTCCCGATGCTAGTGGTTTTCCCAACCCCGTTAACCCCAGTAATCAACATAACAGTGGGATTTCTTAATTCGTATTTATCGTCAGTGCCCATCATGTCCAGCACTATCGCCTCTAATGCTTTCTGCAGCGTCTCCGGGTCTCGAATTTTCTCTTCACGCGCTTTTTGACGCAAACGCTCTACTATTTCACCGGATGTTTCAAAGCCAATATCAGACATTATGAGCACTTCTTCAAGTTCCTCGAAGAGTGCATCATCTATTTTAGAAAACAGTTTTAATACATCCGCTGTCCGTGAAGAAAATTGTTGTCTTGTTTTGCCTAAACCGTTTTTTAATCTATTTAAAAAATTCATTTCAATAGCCCTTCCACTAATAATCATGCAAGCTGAATATCGTCTATGTTTAGTGATATTAGACTTGTAACACCTTGCTCTTGCATTGTAACCCCGTAAAGCATATTCGCAGCCTCCATTGTCCCGCGCCGATGCGTAACTACTATAAACTGCGAAATTGCGGAAAACTTTTTAAGATAATCCGCAAACCGATATACGTTTACTTCGTCAAGAGAGGCCTCTATTTCATCAAATATACAAAAGGGGGATGGTTTTACTTTCAAAATTGCAAACAACAGCGCAATTGATACAAAAGCTTGCTCACCGCCGGACAGTTGCAACATGTTTTTTACAGCTTTTCCCGGCGGTTGGACATCGATTTCCACCCCGCTTGACAAAACATCGTCAGGCCGTGTTAATACTAATTTAGCTGTGCCCCCGCCAAAAAGGTCGGCGAACACCTCAGCAAACTGTTTGTTAATTTCTTCAAGCTTAGTAGCAAAAAGGTTTTCCATTATTTGTTCCATATCAGAAATAACCTTTTCGAGGTTTTTGCCGGCTTGCGCTAAATCATTCTTTTGACTTGTAAGAAAGTCAAACCGTTCTTTTATGTTCGCGTACTCACCAATAGCGTCGACATTGATATTCCCCAAATCCCTTATTTGGTTTTTTAATAAGGTAATACCTTTTTGCGCTTTTGTAATACTGCCTATTTCTGTTTTATACTGATTGGCAGTAGATATTGTTAATTCATATTCTTCCCATAAATAATTAATTATGCTCTCAAGCTCTGATTCAGCTTTTGCTTTTTTTGCTTCAGTCCTGCCTTGTTCTTGTTGCAACACAAGTTGCATTTCCCTTTTTTCGGTGATTTGAGCTTGCATCGTTTTAAGTCTTTCTTGTAATTTCCTTCCGTGCTCAACAAGTAGGGCAATCTGTTGCTTATGTTCTGTTATATCGTTTTGCGTTTCTTGTATCTGATGTGTTTTGAATTCTATATCTTCTGTTAAGTCTTCATTTCTGTCTTTAATTTCTTCTTTGCTTATATCTTTTTGCTCAATTGCTTGCTGTAACTCCTTTTTTCTTGTTTTAACCGTCTCTACCCGCTCGTGGTATAGCTCGATATCCTTTTCAACATTATTGTGTTCAATCTTACAAGTTATTATTTCTGCATTTTTTTGCTCGATAACATTTACAAGAGCTGATAACCCTTCTTTTTGTTTTGTCAACTCATCATTACAACGTTCAGCATTTGCTCTTAATGTCTCAATAGTTTGAGCACTGTGCCTTGCATCTTGCTGCATAGAAATAATTTTTTCGTTAAGCTGCTTTTTTTCTGTAAATAAAGTATCCTGCGCTTGCTGTGCGGACTGCAAGAAATCTTTTGAATGGTTTATCTCTGCCGACAATACCGCATATTTTTGCTGCAAAGCAGTTAAATCATCTGATGCTTTTCTTGCTTGCTCTTTCAAATCAATAAGCTGTGATTGACATGATAGTTCTTCAGCTTTTGCACTTTCTACAGTTTTTTCAAGCTCGGCTACATATGTATTTAGCCTTAACAGCTCATTCGCTAAAGTAATAAAGCCTGTTTTACTATCTTTACTGCCGCCGGACATCGCACCGCCGGGGGTTATCAAATCACCATCCAGGGTTACTATCCGAAATCGATAATTATATTTTCGGGCCGTAGCAATGGCATTATCTATATTGTCGACTACCACAACACGCCCCAAAAGGTTTTGAGCAATTTTTACAAACATCGGCTCGGTTTCCACAAGATTAGATGCAATCCCTAAAACCCCTTTTTGGTTTTTAAGATCATTTTCTTTTAATAATCCGCCTTGTGCTGCGCTGATAGGTAAAAATGTCGCACGACCGGCCTTGGTTTTTTTAAGAAATGCAATCGCTTGTTTTGCGTCTTCTTCTGTTTGTACAACAATGTTTTGCGCTGATGCGCCAAGCACAGTTTCTATTGCGACGGCATATTTTTCGGGTACATTAATAAGTTGTGCTACTGTAGAAAACAGACCGTCTAACAAACCTTTTTGCTTTGCTTGCATTACCGCCTTTACACTATATGCATAGTTATCAAATGATTTTTCCATGTCTCTCAGCAGCTTTTGCCTTGTTTTCGCCTGCTGTAGGTTTAACTGTAAATCCCTATGCTTATCAACTGCCTGTTGCAATGATTGCTCTGCTTTGTTAGTTTTAGCGGATATTTCCCTCGATTTGTTTATATACAGTTGCTCATTTTGCGACATTTGTTTTTGCTGCGTTTGTAGCTGCTGCAGTTTTTGTTTTGCTTGTTCAAACAAATCTTTTTTGTCGGATATTTCTTTTTCTATATCTAAAACACGAGTACTGATGCTATCAACAAGCGTATCGCAATTGTCAATTAACGACTTTTGTGAGGCTATTTGAGTTTGTGTATTGGCTATTTCGTTATTGATTTTCTCAACCGACTGCTCAAACGTGGTTTTTTCTTGTTCAATACCTAACAGTTCATTTTGTAAAGCAGTAATTTGGGTCTTAAGTTGTTCATCTTTTTCTAAAAAGGAAGTTATACCCTCGTCCTGTTCGGATAATGCATCATCAAGCTGATACATTTTTTCTGTGAGTTCTTTTGTTTCATCTTGGATTTTAATTATACTTTCACGGTTCTGCTCAATTCTATTATTTAAAACGGCGATATCCCGCTGTATGTCCGACAAAAGCTCAGTGCTCTGTTGTTGCTGATTACGCCTTTGCTCAGCCTCTTCTTCTGTTTGTCGAATTTCGTCAAACATAACGTTATTCTTTTTCTCGATAAGCCCTATTTCTGCCCCAATCGCATCAAGCTGCTGTTGGTTGTTGTGGTATACATCGTCAATTTCTTCTAAAACTTTTTTATGTTTAGCCGTCTCTTCAAGGGATACATTAACTTCAAGAGTTTTTAGCTGTTCTTTTAAATTTAAAAACTTCTTTGCTTTTTCGGCTTGTAGCTTTAAAGGCTCAAGTTGTGTTTGGATTCCGCCGATTATATCGGATACACGTAATATATTTTCTTGGGTATGGCTAAGCTTTCGCTGGGCCTCTTCTTTTCTGTATCGGTATTTTGTGATGCCGGAAGCCTCTTCAAAGATTTGACGTCTATCTTCAGGCCTGCAATAAACTATTTCAGACACTTTACCCTGCCCAATAACTGAATAGCCGTCTTTACCAACTCCTGTATCCATAAAAAGCTCGTGCACATCTTTAAGACGACACTGCGACTTGTTAATATAATATTCACTTTCGCCGGATCGGAAAACCCGACGCGTAACCATTACTTCTTCGTAATCTATGGGCAATTTCTTTTGTGAGTTGTCTATAACGAGCGAAACCTCGGCAAAACCCAAAGGTTTACGCTTTTTTGTGCCGGCAAAAATTACATCTTGCATATTGCCACCGCGTAGCGATTTTGCACTTTGCTCACCCATTACCCAGCGAATAGCATCAGAAATATTGCTTTTGCCGCTGCCGTTTGGCCCTATGATAGCCGTTATTCCGGATGTAAAATCTAAGTTAATCTTGTCTACAAAAGATTTAAACCCTTGTATTTGTAAATTTTTAAGATACATTAAACACCCTGCTCCTTACCACTTCACTAAACCTTGGATAGTACGGGCCTGCAACATAATTATTCTTCGCATCTTCACCATCAAGCAAAAGCCCAAGGCGTATAACCTTAATGTTATTATCATTAAATATTTTTAAAGCAGATGCGCATATTTCAACTGCCTGTTCGACCGTCAACGGGGTATATTCACCCTTTAAATAAAGCTCATGCAATTTGGTGTTCTTAAAAACAAGCGTTGGATATATCCTTACAAAATCGGGTTTAAGTCTCGTTATCTCATGTGTTGTGTAAATAACATCCTCTTTAGAATCGCCTATAAGCCCAACCATCATTTGCAACCCAATTTCAAAATCATACTTCTTAATCAGTGCAACCGAATTAATAACATGCTCTGCTGTATGACCCCTATTGTTCTTTTTTAATATCACATCTCGCATACTCTGCACGCCAAGCTCAATTTCGGTAACTCCCCTTGCTTTCAAGTTCTCAAGAATTTCAACTGTTATGCAGTCAGGGCGTGTTGAAAGCCGTATACCATGTATTTTGCCTTGTTTTTTATATTGCAAAGCAACATCAAGCAAAGCATTTTGCTTATTTATATCAATTGCGGTAAAACTGCCTCCGTAAAAAGCAACCTCTACATGATTTTTTTCGCTGTCTATTGTCGAAAGATATTTTTCAATAACACTTTGTGCAGCAGCAGGTGTTGTTTCCGAATGCTGTCCGGTAATATGCCGCTGGTTACAAAAAGAGCAACAATGCGGGCAACCGCTATGTGGTACAAAAATTGGGATTATTTTATATTTTTTCATAACCGATTTTCTTTAGTGCCTTGTGCGCAGCCTTTTGTTCAGCCTCTTTTTTGCTTCTGCCGTCTGCTCGTGCAAGTGCTTTGCCCCCTGAGCACACATCAACCGTAAAAACTTTCTTATGCTCGGGGCCATATTCTTTTACATGGACGTATTCGATAGAACCGTCAAGCTGTTGTATTTGCTCTTGTAATGCGGTTTTATAATCTTTAAAAACGCCTTTGCCATCCTTAGCTTGATTTATACTCTCTGATAAAATACTAATAGTAAATCGCTCTGCCTCTGCTATACCGCCATCCAAATATATTGCAGCGATGATCGCTTCTAAAACATCCGCAAGAATTGACGGACGAGTTCTGCCGCCGGTAGATTCCTCACCCTTGCTCAGTAATAGATATTTGCCCAAGCAAAGCTGCTCTGCACACTTTGCAAGGCTTCTTTCGCAAACTAACGATGCACGCAACTTTGAAAGCCCGCCTTCGGGTAAGTTTTTAAAATCGTTGTAAATATAAGTGCTGACAATAAGCGAAAGCACACTGTCACCAAGGAATTCCAAACGTTCATAACTTTTGCTTGTTTTTTTGTGTTCGTTAGAATATTAACTGTGGGTAAGGGCCTGGGTAAGCAGACTCGTATCATTAAAAACATATTGAATTTTTTTCATTAACTTGTGCACTTATTGCAACTCCCTAAATATACAAAAAGCCCTAAAGGGCTTTTTCTTTTACGTAATTTACTGCATCCCCGACAGTTTGAATGTTTTCGGCATCCTCATCGTGTATTTCAATGTCGAACTCCTGTTCCATAGCCATTACCAGCTCAACTAAATCTAAAGAATCAGCGCCTAAATCATCCGTCAAAGAAGAATTTAAATCAATTTCATCTTCACTAACCCCAAGTTGCTCTACAAGTATTTCTCTAATCTTTTCAAGTTCCATTATTGTTGACCATTAACCTTTCTGGCTCACAAAATATTATTAACTGCCTCACGCGCATATCATGAGCCGAATATGGCATGGATAACTACCTAGCAAATTTATGCTTTTCATTTACGAATTAATATTATAATAAAATTTTATATCCGTCAAGTACTTTTTACTAATTTTGTTATATGAATAATGCAATGCAATCTGCCCATCATTTAAGAGGCAGTTTATTCATTATCTTTCTTTGTCTCATTTGGCGTTACAACAGAAAAATGTTCTGATATAATAGCGTCCGTCTCCGCGTCATTAACAATAAAACAAGACATATAACCATATCGTGTATACGCTTGGGTACCGTAACCGGGCAAAGAAAAATTCTCAATATTGTCAACATCGATGGACTTTGCAACCAGCGCATGATAAGCCGCGTCGGAAATCGAATAATTTGTTTTTATATTCTTTGCTATTTCGCCGTAAATATCAAAAGCTTTTGTAATGTATTTTAATCGAAGTTTTTGTTTAATAAGTTCTTTTACAAATTGCTGCTGTACTTTAATTCTTGCCAAGTCAGCCTCGGGATAGCCACTGCGGAATCTGACAAGTCCTTCAGCTTGTTTGCCGTTTAAACGCTGCATACCGGCCTTTAAATTAATTTTCAGGTCTTGATATGGATCGCTGTAAAACATTCCACCGGTATTATTAACATTAGGCACATCAAATTCTACTCCGCCCAAAATATCAATTATATTGCGAAAACCCGCAAAATCTACAACCGCATAATAATGAACAGGAATACCGGTTACTTGTGTTACAGCCTTTATAACATTCGCTTCTTTGCCTTTATAACCATATAAATGATTGATTTTATCGTATTGTCCTTCAAAAATAACCCTTGTATCACGGGGTATGGAGAGTATACTCACTTTCTTATTAATATTGTCAAGTGAAACCAGCATTATTGTATCAGTGTGTATCTTTTGTTTATCTAATCCCATTATAACAACATTAGCCCGCGATTTTGACGCCTTTGGCAAATCGACTGTTTCACTCGGTTCAATACCGGGTAACGCAGAAATGCGCTTAGATGCCACGATAATTCCGCTTAATACAGCAAGGCAAACTCCAAGTACGCAAAATATTATCATTAAGTACCGTCTTATATTCATTTTCTTCCTTCTCCCATTGCTGTTGCCATCTGATTAAATGAATAAGCGCCTCGTGAATATTCCGGGGCGCATAAATTTTGGTGGAGGGAGATGGATTCGAACCATCGAAGTCGTTGACAACAGATTTACAGTCTGCCCCCTTTAGCCACTCGGGAACCCCTCCGTATATTAACTTCAATTAAACACAAGATTTAATTGAAATTAATTCAATTCGATACTATTTTCCTAACGCGAATTAGTATTATACGCAAATTACTTAAAAATAGTATACACAAATGTCAAACATCAAAAAAATAAACTGCCAAGAGAATTTATTGGAGCTGGTGATGGGACTCGAACCCGCAACCTGCTGATTACAAATCAGCTGCTCTGCCAATTGAGCTACACCAGCGACTTACGCTTAAATATATTAACATAGCTTATCGGCAATGTCAACAGCTTTTTATTTAAAATTTTCGGGGATTTGTTTTTATTTAAAATTTACGGGATTTATTTTATTTATTTGTTTATTTATTTGGCACGCCCGGAGGGATTCGAACCCCCGACAAACAGATTCGAAGTCTGCCACTCTATCCGACAGAGCTACGGGCGCACACAAAAAACAAGATTTGATAGTTCGGCACTACCAAACTATTTTAAGATATATCCGCTGGTTTGTCAAGATTTTTTATTATTTTTTCGCTTTTTTCGCAAGGCCCTAGTGCCGTGGCACAGTTAGATGTTAGGATTGGCACGCCGGTCATTTTTGCATCAGGCAAGGCGGAAGGAGGCGCGAATATCCATTGATATTTTATACTAATATCCAATCAAAATAACAACAAAAAACTTGTCTTTTAATTGAGGATTAGTATTACTTATTTTCTCCAACACCTTTTCTGTACGTTTCTGCCTCCCAATTGTTGATGTAATTTACAAGCCAATCAGGCATAAACCTACCCCCACCGAAACTTTTAGCATAAACCGATATCTTAACGGCATCCAAAAATAATGCTTTGGCTGTCTGTGCATCTTTTTCATCATTTCCGACAGCAAATGCCCCAACACCGGCAACAGCAATAATCTTTGGTGTAAAGCCAAATGTTTCTTTATATGTTTTAACTGACAAATCAATGTCCGAAATGTTGTCCAGAAAAAGAGGTGTGTGTTTGTAATAAACCATATGATCCGGCGTAAACGCATAATTAACATCTGCAAAAGCCTGTTTATTTTCTGTCAAAGCCTTTATTTGAATGTTGTTAAGGTGTATTACTTTACATGTTCTATCTGAAATTGTGTTTGCTATTTTGCCGGATATATAGTCTATATCAGCATCAGTTTCTATAGTACCGAAATTAGGATAGTGCGATATATTTTCCTTGATTTTTTCAAAAACATAATCCATAAGTCTTTTTATTTCGTCTGTTGAGTCTGCCGCCACAAAAAGACCATGATTTTCTAAAAGTAAAATGTTGGCCGTTTTGCAATTATCCCTTTTATAACAATTAAGCTTTTCTTCAACTTCTTTTGCAAGAACATACCCCGGCATTGTAACCTCTATCCAAACTGCACTGTTGCCAAATATTTCCTTGGCGTAATGTTCCCCCTCTTTTGAGCATGTTAAACCGTTAACCATAGCAGGATGCGTATGCACCACATAATGCTGCGGAAACAAATTGTGAAGTGTTGTTTCAACGCTCGGCCTTTTGGATAGCTCGGTTTGCTCACGAGCATTCATCAGGTCGTGTAACACCTCAGTCTCACGGCTTTGAAAATCAGACGAATATTTTTTTGTCATTATATCATTTAGCTTTTGTCTGTTCATTTTGACAAAACCACTGTCCGTTATTGTTGCAAGTGTTGTTCCGGATGCTTTTATGTATAGATTATCTTTATCTTTATAAGACGTGTTTCCACCGCCCGCTAAAACTACATCCTCTTTGCACCCGTAGTAATTCGAGATTTTAACCAAATCAGCTAATGCCATACCTTATACCTCCCTTAAGCGCAGAACCTTATCTTCATATTCTTTAACTTCATCGATCCAACGCAAACCACCTGTAACATTATTTTTGAGGCAATAATATTCC
>JAAZFB010000488.1 GCA_012511915.1 Clostridiaceae bacterium | reverse complement strand
GTCACATGCAGCTGAAATTTTCGGGTCAATTGGTAGTTTAGCAAGAACCTCTAAATTATGCTTGACGGCGATTTCTTCGATATGGCTTTCGCTAAATATTTGATACTCCTCACCGTTATCAGGGCATTTAAAGTATGACATATTCTCTACCAGACCGATAATTGGAATATTCATCATTTCAGCCATTTTAACTGCTTTAGATACGATCATAGATACCAATTCCTGCGGAGAAGTTACGACAATTATTCCATCAACCGATATTGATTGAAATACGGTAAGCGGAACATCGCCGGTTCCCGGTGGAATATCAATAAACATAAAATCCACATCATCACAGATAACATCAGCCCAATATTGCTTGACCGTTCGTGCAATAACCGGTCCTCTCCATACAACAGGGTCAGTATCACTTTCCAAAAGCAGGTTAACAGACATAACATCAATACCGGTCTGTGTTTTAACAGGGAATAAAGCATATTCACTGTTTGTAGCTTTCTCCTTAATGCCAAATGCTTTAGGGATAGATGGTCCGGTTATATCCGCATCAAGAATTGCAGTATGATAACCCATTCTGTTCATGGTAACAGCAAGCATAGAGGTAACAAGTGACTTGCCGACACCGCCTTTGCCGCTGATAATACCGATGACCTTCTTGACACTGCTCATTTCATGCAGCTTCTCGGTGAAATCGGTTTCTTGTTGTTTCCTTTTTGCGCAGTTTTCCGAGCAACTGCTGCAACTTTGATTGCAATCTTCACTCATAATTTTTCATCCTTTTAATCATTAATTTTACACGGCATTGTTAATTTGTTGTTGCTTTATCATAGGGCCAGTCAATAATTCCTCCGAAGTCATAAACATTGGTATATCCGAGCGCTATCAGCTTTCTCGCGGCTTGGGCGCTACGGTTACCGGAACGGCAGTAAATAAGTATTTCGGCGTCGGTATCAGGCAGTAATTCCGGCTTTGTGTCAGATATGGTTTCGTTGGGTATTAAAATTGAGCCCGGTATGTGTTCTTGATCATATTCTTCCTTAGTTCGAACATCCAAAATAATAACATTATCACCGCTGTCTATCCTTGCCTTAGCCTCTTTTGCTGTTATCCTTTTATACATTATTCTGCCGGGTGTAGAATCATTCTCAGGAACAGATTGCTTTCGGGGTGTTGTAAATATACCGGCAATAAGTATACCAAGAATGATGCCGTATATTGTCGAAATATATGGATTTGAAGTAAGCGGGCATGTGCCGGTAGCACAGCCAATTATTCTGTACATCACAAAGTATCCGAAAACACCACCTGCCAGTGCGCCTATAAAATAAATAATCATCATGCCTTCTCTCCAATCGTAAAGTGTTTTACTTTTGTATTGCTCTTTATATTATAAAAAATATCTGGATAATTGTCTGTAACCTTGTTACATATCACATAGAGTCGCTAATGATTTACTAACGCTTATTAATAACGTAGATTATTCTGTAACATCAGTAAAAGACTTACCCGGCGAATCAGTTGATACTAAAGATATTTCTTCAGTGATAGAGAAGGTTGATTCTGTAAAAGAAACGACTAATGAGACGGTTATTAAAACGAAAATCAAAAATACTGATATTTCAATAAAAAAAGCAAAAAGTCTAAGAACACCTTGTCATTAGAATTATCTGAATCTAATAAAAAGCCGGATGTTACTGATATAACCCAAGATGAATTATTCAAAATGCTAAGACTAAGATATCCCGGTATGCCTCCGGATGTTGCCGAATATATAGAAAGATATAAAGACAACTTTATAAGAGGAGAACTGTAATGAATATCACTGTTATAGGAGCAGGATATGTGGGGTTAATTACAGGTGCATGTCTTGCTGATATAGGTATGAATGTCATTTGTATGGACAAAAATAAGGCTACAATTAATAACCTAAATAAATTAGAGCTTCCTATATATGAACCGGGTCTTGAAGACTTAATTAAGAAGAATTGTTTGGTAAATAAATTGCATTTTACAACAAGTACAAAAAAAGCCATTGAGAACTCAACCGCAATATTCATATGTGTGGGGACACCAAGTTTAAAGGATGGGTCGGTAAACCTTAAGTATATTTATCAGGCAGCAAAAGAAATAGCAAATTATATCAACAGCTATAAGTTGATTATTATAAAAAGTACTGTACCGGTGGGTACATGCCAACGTGTTAAGAGCTTTATAAACGATATTATGAAAAATACAAAAAAAAGTATTGAGTTTGATATAGTTTCCAATCCTGAATTTTTGCGTGAGGGTACTGCAATTAATGATTTCAACTTCCCTGACAGGATTGTAATAGGTACTGATAGCCAAAGAGCAACAATGATTATGAAAGATATTTACAACGCACCTATATTTCAGGATACGCCTTTTATTTTTACTAAAATTGAAACATCAGAAATGATAAAATATGCATCCAATGCTTTCCTTGCAACTAAAATAAGTTATATAAATGAAATTGCAAACATTTGCGAGCTCTGTGGGGCAGATATCAGTGTGGTTGCGTATGCAATGGGATTAGATAAAAGAATTGGAGATAAGTTTTTAAATCCCGGCCCCGGATTTGGAGGAAGCTGCTTCCCCAAAGATACAAAAGCACTTATAAAAATTGGCGAAGATCTCGGATATAAACCTAATATTATTAAAAGTGTAATGAATTCAAATTTGTTGCAGCGTAAGAGAGCAGTACAGAAGATTATAAATGTTATTGGCGAAGTGAAAGAGAAGACGTTTACCTTATTGGGGCTTGCGTTTAAACCTAATACAGCCGATATTCGCGAGTCCGCTTCGATATATATTATTGAAGAACTATTGAAAAACGGAGGCATAATCAAGGCATTCGACCCTAAAGCTATGGACAGCATGAAAAATTCTTACCCCGAGCTTGCTATAAAGTATTGCGATGATGAGTTATCGGCTTGTGAGGGAAGTGATTGCATAATATTTGCAACGGATTGGAAACAATTCCGGGATATTGATTTTACAGTCATCAAAGGTATTGTCAATAATCCCGTTATAATAGACTTGAGAAATATGTTTGAGCCAAGCTATATAAAAAATAACGGTTTCTTATATAAAGGCATTGGAAGAGAATGAGCAATATATTTGTTCCGATCGGAAATCTCGCGTGTAATACTATTCCCATTTTAAAATGTTGACACATTCGTGTCAACAACGCCGTTGGCGTAAGGAAAATAGTATTGAATTGTTCCTAAATTAAATCAATAATTTAATTTAAAAACAGTATAAAGCACAGTATATCACAACTGTGCTTTAGTAAATAGTAATACTACTAATTCTAAATAAATAGCCAAGGCTGCGAAAAAAATGCAACACAACTCGATAGATACGGGTAAAACCTACCTTATAACCGGAGTGGCAGGCTTCATAGGTTTTTTTTTAGCAAAGAAACTTTTAGAGCAGGGATGCCGAGTAATTGGAGTTGACAGTATAAATGACTATTATAATGTTAATCTTAAATATACTCGCCTGGAGCAGCTCAAAACCTTTGAACAATTTAACTTTATAAAATGCGACATTTCTGATAAGAATATGATTACTAAGCTCTTTGAAGAATTCAAACCGAATATCGTTGTAAATCTTGCTGCCCAAGCTGGCGTGAGGTATTCAATGGAGAATCCTGATATATACATTCAAAGCAATATTATAGGGTTTTTTAACATACTCGAAGCTTGCAGATATTATCCCGTTGAGCACCTCATCTACGCCTCATCAAGTTCAGTATATGGATCCAATAAGAAAGTTCCTTTTGAAGAATCGGATTTTGCAGATCATCCGATATCACTTTATGCTGCAACAAAGAAATCAAATGAATTGATTGCTTACACATATAGCCATCTATACAAGATACCTTCCACAGGGCTCAGATTTTTTACTGTGTATGGTCCCATGGGTCGGCCAGATATGGCATATTTTAGTTTTACTAACAAGTACTTTGAAGGCGAGCAAATCAAAATATTTAATAATGGTGATTTTGAAAATGATCTCTATCGTGACTTCACATATATTGATGACATCGTGGAGGGAATTGTAAGAATCTTAAGTAATGTACCTCCCGCGACTGTATCACATAGGGTTTTCAACATCGGAAATAATAAACCTGAAAAGTTGATGGTATTTATTGAGACTCTGGAAAAATGCTTAAGTACCGCTGTAGGCAGAGAGGTCATATTTGATAAAATATTTGAGCCTATTACATTCGGTGACGTACCAATCACTTATGCATCTATTGATTTGCTGCAGGAAGCCATAGGGTTTAAGCCTAATACCTCTTTAGAAGAAGGATTACAGAAATTTGCCCAATGGTATGTAAAGTATTATAATGTGAAGTAACGTATAGCGCGCTTGCATTTACTTTGAGAATTTACTTCTTATTTTATGCGGTTCAATCAATTCGCAAGCCTTTGACAAGTAGGCTTCATTATGTTATACTTCTGATACTAATTCGCAATTAATGAAATTTTTCTAACGCAAATTAGTATTATCATTCAAAAATATAGACAAACAAGTTTGTCTATAACGTTCGCAATTAGCGAACGTGCTAAGGAAAATAGTATAAATGCACTTTGCACATCAGAAAGGACGGACGTTATGGATTTTAAATCTGTTCCGAATCGCTATAGGCCAATCCCCTTTTGGTCTTGGAACGAAAAGCTAAAAACCGATGAAACTCTTCGCCAAATTCACATGATGCACAAGGTTGGCATCGGCGGATTCATTATGCATGCACGGGGCGGACTGCAGACTGAATATATGCAGGTGGAATGGTTTGAAAACGTGGACTGTTCGGTAGCGGAGGCCCAAAAGCTTTCCATGGGTGCATGGGCATATGACGAAAACGGCTGGCCAAGCGGCTTTGGCGGCGGCAGGGTAAATGGTCGGGGCGCAAAATTTCAGCAAAAATATCTCCGTATGGAACCGGGAGAAGGGGATACACCACACACGATTATTAATCAGGACGGATATCACTTTTACTATGAGATAAACCCCTTTTATGTTGACACACTGGATGGAGAGGTCATCGCTGCATTTATCAGCGAAGTGTATGAACCATATTATGAACGATACAAAAATGATATACGGGGCTTTTTTACAGATGAACCCCAAATTTCCCGCAACGGCATTCCTTGGAGCCTACAGCTTCCCGATGCTTACAAGGCAGCCTACGGGGAGGATTTGTTGCCTCACTTGGCAGAGCTCTTTTCTGCCGTTGGCGATTATAAAAATACGCGTATTAAGTTTTGGAAACTTATATGCGATTTGTTTTCAGAAAATTGCATGAAACAAATTTATGATTGGTGTACGGGACGCAGTTTACTCCGCACCGGGCATCTCGTTTTAGTAGAAAGTATGAGGATACAGGTTACATCTAACGGCGCCGTTATGCCTCATTATGAATACTTTGCCATGCCGGGTATAGATCGGCTTGGCCGACCCATCCCGAAAGAGGAATGCCTGGCGATGTATCAGGTAGCTTCTGTGGCGCAGCAGTTAGGGAAAAAACAGGTATTATCGGAAACCTTCGCCCTTTGCGGTCATAATGTCAGCTTTAGCGAGTTGAAAAGAATTTACGAATGGCAGATGGTCCGGGGTGTGAATCTCTTATGTCAGCATTTAGAGGGATATTCCCTCCGCGGCATTAGAAAGCGGGATTATCCGCCGGCTATGTATTATCAGCAGCCATGGTGGGAGGTCTATAAGATATTTAACGATTCTATGTCCCGCATCGGCATGTTATTGACAGAGGGAGATGTGAACGTCAATATATTACTCATCCATCCGCAGACAACTGCCTGGTCTATGTTTGACAACAGTGAGAATAAGAACATTTATGAATTGGGCATGAACTTTATTCGTCTTTGCCTCGCCTTGGAGGAGAAGCATGTGTCCTTCCATTTGGGCGATGAAACCATAATGGAGCGACATGCCAGGGTAGAGGGAAAAAGTCTGATTATCGGCAACATGCGATATACAACCATTGTGATGATGCCTGATAACCTCCTATTAGATAGTACAAAGACGCTATTGGAGAAATATAAAGCTAACGGGGGTATATTTGCTAACCTCGATGAAATCCCCGCCGATGATATCATTGACAACAAACATGTTACATACGCCAAAAGGCTCTATAAAGATTTCGTTATGCATTATTTTGTCAACACGACAGAAGAGGTACAAAAGGCATATGTCAAGAGCGGTTCGCAATATATGGATATTACCACCGGAGAGCTGTATCCCTTTAATGGCTATTATGAGTTTGCACCCTATGGCAGCCTAGTCGTTATTGAGGACGGTACACCCAAGCTGGAAATACAAAAGGAACGGCAGCTTTCCGAGCTGCCTTTAGGGGGAGAATGGACTGTTACCGAACACAGCCCGAATGTTTTGACGTTGGATTACTGCAAATATTTCTTTGATGGTGAAATGGTTGAGGAAAATGGCTATGTACTAAATATCCAAAAAAGAGCCTGCGACTTAAAAAGGCCTGTCAGAATCCGACAGGAATTCAGCGTACAAACTGACTGCATACCCGAAGAACTATACCTGGTCATTGAAACTCCGGAGATTTTTGAAATCGTCGTCAATGGCAAGAGTGTGCCCAAGACAGATGCAGGATATTTTGCCGACAGCGCTTTCCGCAAAATACCGATTGGCTCCTTTTTTGATGCGGGGGATAACACCATTGTTTTAGAAACAGTGTTTACACAATCAAAAGAGGTATATGAAAATCTCGAAAAGGCGTTAATGTTTGAAAGTGAACTAAATAAAATGACCTATGATATGGAGATAGAACCCATATACCTGATCGGGCAGTTTGGTGTATCGCACAGTGGTGAGGTTGAAAAGCTGGACAAAGACGCACTGCGCTTCTGCGGTAACTTCCGTCTGACCAAACCGACAAAAACCGTTACGCTCCAAAATTTAGAACAGCAGGGTTTCCCCTTCTTTGCCGGCACATTGACGGTGGAAAAAAATATTTTCGAAGAAGATAACAATCAAAAGCTTGTTTTTCATACAAAAGGCGTGAATGCTGTTTTGGTTTCTGTTAACGGCAAGGATGCCGCCCCAGTTTTATGGAATCCTACCGAGCTCAATCTTTCGGCGTATCTGAATAAGGGTGAGAATACTGTTCGCCTTACCCTAATCAACAACCTACGCAATATGATGGGGCCTCATCATCTGCAAATTGGCGAGTCCCATGTCGTAGGACCGGGCAGTTTCTTTAAAGAGTCTTGCATATGGTCGAAAAATCCTCAAAAATGGAACGACGGATATTGTTTTGTGGAATTCGGATTATACTAGTACACGATTATACTAAACACTAATTAAAAACCAAGTAAGATTTGCGAGGATTTTTTCTGTTCGGGTTTTGAATTTTGAGGGCGAATAACCATTGTTATTTAACCGAAAAATTCGAAAGTCGAGCGGGGAAAAGACCGCAAAGACAGCCGGTTTTTATTAGTGTTTAGTATTAGTATAACAACAAAAAACTTTGGATTTTTTCCGTCATGCTGCGTTGGAAGAACGCGCCTTGCCAGACGAAAAAAATCCAAAGTGTTTATTGTAATTTTTTAATCGAGGATTAGTATTTTTCTGTTGCTTTTCTTTACCTGAAAGTATATTTCAATACCTCGGCAATTACTTTAGCGCCTTCTGCTCTGCTTGAAAGCCTTTGAGGCTCAAACATGTTTTCTCCTGTGCCTTCAATAATCCCTGATGCCTTCATGGCATCAATTGCTTCTCTTGCCCAATCGCTTATAGTGTCCTTATCGTCAAACCCTTCAGCATTTTTATGCAATGTATGCCCTGCATATTCCATGTAGCGGTAAAGCATTGCTGCCATTTCCTCGCGACTTATGTTCTTATCAGGTAAAAATTCAGTGTCACTAATACCGAATACAATGCCGTTTGCAAATGCCCATTTTACAGGCTGTTCATACCATATACCTTTATCGATGTCGGTAAATGGCAAGGCTGCGTCAGGCGATTCAGCACCGTTAAGTCTTGACAGCATTGTAATAAATTCTGCCCTCGTAACAGCCCTGTCTTTGTCAAATATGCCCTCAGCCACGCCCCTTACAATATCTCTGGCTGCCAGAAAAACGATATAGTCCTTTGCCCAGCCTAAATCATCAGAAAATATTATTTTGTTGTGTCCGACAACGTATTCACCCGTTTTTTCTGTCTGAAACAGGATTTTCCCTGTTTCGGGGTTATATAAAGAGTATATCACAGGTTTAATGGTTTCGGATTCGTCTGTTCGATACACCAAGAGTCCGTTAGGATCTTCAGCATCACTCGGCGTATATGGAATGGAAACAGTAATATTGCCACCAAGGCTATCCATACTTACGTTTTCCGTTTTAACAGCCAATACCATAGTTTTGTCTTCGTTATCAATACTTATAACAGCTGATTCCCC
>JAAZFB010000052.1 GCA_012511915.1 Clostridiaceae bacterium | reverse complement strand
CAACAGTAATGAGAAGAATTTGGGAGATCACAGGCGACAATAGAATCCATCAGTTTGGGATAAGAAGCGGTGAAAAGCATGAGTTTGAGTTTGCAAATGAACATACCCTGATGCATAAGTTTAACCTTAACGGCTTTGAAGACACTGTGGAAGCTCTGTTAAACAAACCGGTTTACTTTTCACTTGATTTAGACATACTTGACCCAAGTGTATTTTGCGGAACGGGAACTCCGGAGGCAGGCGGTGTGTCATTTTCTGAGCTGCTTGATGCAGTATTACAGTTGAAAAAATTAAATATCATTGCCTGCGATATTAATGAGCTATCGCCGGTATATGACCAAAGCGGCGCATCAACAGCGGTCGCATGTGAAATTTTAAGAGAAATATTATTAATACTAAAAAAGGAGAGTTAGAATAATGGGAAAGGCGTTAATTATTGGCTGCGGCGGTGTTGCAGGTGTTACAATTCATAAATGCTGCCAAAACAGTGAGGTTTTTGACGAAATAATGATAGCAAGCAGAACTAAGAGTAAATGTGACGCATTAAAAGAGAAGCTCTCACCGACAACAAAAACTAAAATTCACACTGCGAAAGTTGATGCAGACAATGTTGACGAGCTTATAAGCCTTATAAACGCTTTCAAGCCGGACATTGTAATCAACCTTGCTCTACCATATCAGGATTTGACCATCATGGATGCTTGCCTTGCGACAAAGACCCATTATCTTGACACCGCTAACTATGAACCGCCGGATACGGCAAAATTTGAGTATAAGTGGCAGTGGGCATATCATAACAGGTTTAAGGAAGCAGGTATTTGCGCTGTTTTAGGCAGCGGTTTTGATCCCGGTGTAACTGGTGTATTTTCAGCATATGCGCAAAAGCACCATTTTGACGAAATCCACTATATAGATATTCTTGATGCGAACGCAGGAGATCATGGATATCCTTTTGCAACAAACTTTAACCCTGAAATCAACATCCGCGAGGTGACCGCAAATGGAAGGTACTGGGAAGTTGGTAAATGGGTTACAACAGAGCCTATGAGCATTAAGAGAGTTTACGATTTCCCGCAAATAGGCGAAAAGGATATGTACCTTTTGTATCACGAAGAGCTTGAAAGCCTTGCGCTTAATATTAAAGGCATTAAAAGAATACGTTTCTTTATGACATTTGGACAAAGCTATCTTACCCATTTAAAATGCCTTGAAAATGTAGGGATGACGTCTATTGAGCCTATTGACTTTAACGGACAGCAAATTGTGCCTCTTCAATTCTTAAAGGCAGTGCTGCCGGATCCTGCCTCATTAGGACCGCGAACAAAGGGGAAAACCAATATTGGTTGTATCTTTAAAGGTATTAAGGACGGAAAAGAAAAGACATACTATATATATAATGTTTGTGACCATGAAGAGAGCTATAAGGAGGTTGGAAGCCAGGCTATTTCGTATACCACAGGTGTTCCGGCGATGATTGGTGCAATGCTTATTCTAATTGGCACATGGGAAAAATCCGGTGTGTTTAATGT
>JAAZFB010000487.1 GCA_012511915.1 Clostridiaceae bacterium | reverse complement strand
AGTCAAAGGCGTCAACCGTGTCGTCTACGACATCAGCTCCAAACGCCCGGCAACGATTGAGTGGGAGTAAATGAAAGCAGCACAGCAACCTGCGATTGGCAAACAAGGAGATTCGACTAAAGAAATACGGAATAATCTCACGCATCGAGTCTTGAGCCTTATCGTCATCGTTGCGGGAATTTATGGCTCGGTGCGCACAATTTGGATGGACGGCAGGCCCGATTTTACACATCTGCTTTACTTCACAGTTATGAGTAATCTCGCCATCGCGGGGCTTTATTTGTACTTTCTCTATGCAGAAAGGCGCGAACTCCGCGATCCGTCCTTCCGGATTCCCCAGGGAATGCACACGCTAAAGTACGTGTTAACCATCTCAATTGTCCTAACCTGTGGCGTTTTCTTTGTTCTGCTCTTACCGCAGTATGGCTTATCGGTTTTGTGGATGCCGGGCAATTTGTCCACCCATCTGATCGCCCCAATCGCTGCGATTTTGGACTATATATTCTTTGAAAAGTCGCACATCAAGCATGGGTTTACGTTGCTCTACACGCTCATTCCGCCCTATGCCTATGTTGCCCTGACCCTGGTTCTATCCCGTCTCGGTGTGCGCTACGCCGAGGGCGAAATCGTGCCCTATTATTTCTTGAATTACGAAAAACTCGGCTGGCTGCGCATCTTCGAGAACGGCCTCGGCGTCATCTACTGGATTCTGATTATAAGCCTGGTCATGCTGGGCATAGGGCAATTGATCTTAGCCCTCAACACCTGGGCACAAAAGCGAAATGCTAAAGTTTAGCTGACTTTCAAACCCCTCGAAATCGAGGGGGGAGTAGGATATAATGAACATAAGTAAATTCCTAATAGGAGACGAAAAATGCGCTCAATAGAAATATGTGCTGGTGCTGGAGGGCAAGCATTAGGCTTGGAGCAAGCAGGTTTTGAACATGTTGCGTTGGTTGAAATTGACCAGTCCGCTTGTGCTACGTTGCGAGCGAATCGCCCAAATTGGAATATTATACAAGATGATGTGAAGTTTTTTTCTGCTAGACACTATAAAAATATTGATTTGCTTGCAGGTGGTGTTCCATGTCCGCCTTTTTCTATTGCTGGAAAGCAACTTGGCCATGAAGATGAGAGAGACTTGTTTCCTGAAGCAATAAGACTTGTCCAAGAATGCAATCCCAAAGCCGTTATGCTTGAGAATGTAAGAGGATTGTTTACCCCTAAATTTGATACATATAGGAAGAACATTTTAAAACAGTTTGAGAGTATGGGATATGTTTGCTACTGGGACTTAATCCAATCGAGCCACTATGGAGTCCCACAACAACGAACTCGATCAATATTGATAGCATTAAAACCTGAGCATGCTAAGCATTTTACTTGGCCAATAAGTGGTTTTACACCACCACCAACGGTTGGCCAAATTTTATTTAAGGAAATGTCCCGCAATGGATGGCCTGGAGCAAAAAAATGGGCTGAACAAGCTGACGGAATCGCTCCAACGCTTGTTGGTGGTAGCAAAAAGCATGGAGGTCCTGATTTAGGGCCAACTCGTGCAAGAGATGCATGGGAAAAATTAGGTGTGGATGGTCGAGGAATAATGGACGATGCTCCTGATAAAGATTTTATTGGTATGCCTCGATTGACAGTAAAAATGGCGGCTTTGATTCAGGGATTCCCACCGGAATGGAAATTTACAGGTAAAAAAACACCTGCATATCGACAGGTTGGAAATGCCTTTCCTCCACCAGTAGCAAAGGCGATGGGCCTAGCAATTAAACAAGCATTGGTAACAGAAAAGATTAATATTTTGGAGTATGTGGATTTATGAAAGGAAATAGCTCACGCAGCAAACTAAGAACATATTTTTTAGAACATATTGGCGAAGTGCTTGATTCTGACACGTTACGTGATGTCGCTGGAGTTAGTGAGTGGGCAAGGCGAGTGCGTGAGTTACGTAACGAAGAAGGATATCAGATACTAACTCATAATGACCGTTCCGATCTGAAACCAGGGCAGTATGTGCTTGAAGACCCAAAACCACAACCAGCCTTTGCTCGTGAAATTAGCAAGGAAACGAGAGCATATGTACTTGATCGCAATGGTTTCACATGCCAAATGTGCGGTGCAGTTGCAGGAGAGCCACATCCATATGACCCATCACGGAAAACTCGCTTACATATAGGTCATATTATTGATAAGAGCATGGGTGGTACAGATGATCCTTCTAATTTGCGAGCGCTTTGCAGTATATGCAATGAGGGCGCAGCTAACCTAACTCTGGACAGGCCATCACATGACAAACTACTTATACAGATACGTCGTGCAACGGGCGCTGATCAGTTGAAGGTTCTCGAATGGCTGATTAAGAAGTATCCAAAGCAAGCAAAGGAATTAACTATGCTGGATGAATAAAAGGAGATACCCTGAATGACAACTATAGGTAAGGCTACATTACAATCTGATAATGAAGGTCTTGTGACATTACAATGTGATCGCTGCAAATCGCGGTTTAAAATGGATTGTGCATATTTAAATGAGCTAGATAGAGATATATTCTGTCCAATATGTGGAATATCTGAAAGTTTAAATACTTTCTGGCCTGAAGAAGTTGTTGAAGAAGCAGCAAAAGTTGCTATGATGGAAGCAGAGAAAATGATAGCAGAGGCATTCAAAGGGTTTAAGTCAAAACACATAAAAGTGAAAACATCACCAGTACACCAAGTAGACTCTCAATTGACTTTTAAAAATAAGGACTATGATATGCAGTCGATTAAAGTTGTGTGCTGTGATAAGTCAATTGGATTAAATCCAATTGACTATACATTAGGGTTTTACTGCCCCTATTGTGGACGGATGGTAAGATGAAAACGTATTCAAGCGAAGAGTTGCAAAACATATCATCAGATTTTAGAGCTATTGCTAGAAGATTGAGTAGAACAGATTATTCTCAGTGTGATGCAAACTTAAAGCGTTTCATCACATTTATAGACGCTAACCCTTTTGTGAGTATTTTTATCAAAGAAAACAACACAAAAGAATATGATATCCCTGGAATTCTTGCAAAACGGAGTTGGCTTGACCCGTTTGAAGTCAGTACTGTAATAACGGAAGAAATTTCTTTTGAGTACCAATTGCTTAAATATGCAGTTGACAACTTCGATGGAGATTTCACAAGTTTATATGGTACATATTTCTATGTAAAATCAAAATCAAATGCAAATGATGAGATGCGGACATTTATTGAGCATATAGTTGACCCACTAATAGATTATATTGCAGAGCATATTCGCAAGGCTTATGAACGTGCTCATCAGATAGAATCACAAGGTAATCCTGAATTTCCATCAGCTCTAACAGCAACAAACTCCACTATAGTCTTTAATAGCAGTGTAGGTGGAAACGTTGCAACGACAGTAAACATACTAAGTGAAACAAGAGATCAAGCCCAAGAAATAATCAAGAATATGAAAGAACTATTAGATGGTCAAAGTATCGACAACTCTGACGAAATACTTGAAATCTTAGAAGAAATTAACGATAGTTTGAAAGAAAATCGGAAACCTAAAAATAGCTTTCTGATAACGCTGAAATCATTGTGTTCAGGCACTACAGCAATTGCGGGACTTGCCACCACGCTAATCAATTTATTTGCAAGTTGAAAATAAAAAGATCAGCCACAACCTCAACAATTTGGCAACTATAATTCCGACAGCCTTAAACTTGAGGATACCCGATTCAACACAAACACCAAGAGCTGAACAGCAAAATTGAGATGTGCCAAGTTTATAAATGTTTTGTTCTCTAGACAAAGGAGTTTTCATGGCAATAAAACAAACCATATGGGATTTAGACCAAAAGGTGGCTCTTAAACCTTCTATAAATATTACTGAAAAAGAATTGGAAGACCTTATTGATAGTGATATCAACTTCCTCAGCGAAGACTGGTTGGTAATTGGCAGGCAAGTACGCACCAAACACGGTGGCATAATCGATTTATTGTGCCTTAACTCATCAGGAAATCCGGTAATTGTTGAATTGAAACGAAACATGACCCCAAGGGAAGTTACCGCACAAGCTCTGGATTATGCTTCCTGGGCAAAGAAACTAAATGCTGAAAATATTGCTGAAATTCACAGCTTGCATTCACCCGACAAATCATTAAACGATGCTTTCAAGTCACGTTTTGGTGTGGAACTAAGCGAAGATTATGACGATAAGGATATCCAGATTGTAATCGTAGGCACCGAGATGGATGGCAGCACAGAACGGATTATCAGCTTTTTGCAAGAATATGGAATTGAAATCAATGTCCTATTTTTCAATCTCTTTGAACATGATGGGAAACGACTCCTTAGTCGTGCCTGGATGTTTGAGCCTGATCAAGTTAGTAAAACTTCCGAATCTTCAAAAGTGCCGTGGAACGGTGAATACTATTTCTCATATGGAGATGAAGAACAACGCGCTTGGGAGGATGCATCAAAATATGGCTTTGTTTCAGGTGGTGGAGGTCCATGGTACAGCAATACAATGCAAATGCTCGCGGTCGGAGACCGTATTTGGGTGAATATTCCAAGAACAGGTTATGTCGGGGTCGGAACTGTTAAAGATGTTGCAAAACCGGCACAAGAAACAATCATTCAGACTGAAGAAGGTCCTAGATCTTTTTATGACTTAAATCTTCACGCTAACTACAATAAAAATACCTTGCCTGGGAATGAAGAATTTGTCATCTTAGTAGATTGGCAAAAACAGGTTCCTCTTTCAGAAGCTGTTCGGGAATATGGTTTTTTTGGAAATCAGAATACTGTTTGCAAACCAAAAACAGACAAATGGAATTTTACGGTTAATCGGTTAAAGGAAATTTGGGATATCGACAAGTAGACTAAAATCTCAACGGTTATCATCCAAGATTGCTGAGGTTTCTGCCACCGCTGCATTTATTCGCTTGTTGCTTATTAATCAAACGAATAATTACAATCAGCCAATCGATTCCTGCAAATTTCAATTTCTTCGTCCGTGAACAGGTCGCGGTACTCGGGCTTGATCACATGTGCCTCAACCGTAAGATCCAGGCGGTTATGCTCATACAAAGTCGTAAAACCAGATGTCCCACCATCACTTCTAATAAGCTGTTTCGCGGCAGCAAGCCCTCCGCGATTGCTTACTAACTGGATAAAACGAGTTGGATTGTAATTTACTTCCTTTTTTGCCCGAACATAAATGTCCAGCATCGCTTTGTGGAATTTGGTTTCTAAAGCATCCATTTTCTTCACCTTCCATTTCTCTAAATACATCTGAAAGAAAACATATAGCACTTGCAAAGAGGCTTTGACCAATTTAGTGCAATGAAACAGTTGCTGTAATTCTACTTCGTATAATGAGTAATTGCATTTGATTAAGCCAGTTCCATAATGAGATTTGCCTCTCTCACCCACTCTTTGGCTCACGATCCCACTCATCTAAGGTAAAATTGCTATCATCAAGCTTGAACCGGGCTCAGTTTCCATCAAGCAGGAACAGAAGCGCATCATGACAGTAACAGAAGACATCAAACAAAGGCTGGATATCGTTGACATTGTTAGTCAAACGGTGAAGTTGAAACGTACAGGCAAAAATTATATTGGTTTTTGCCCTTTTCACCAGAATACCCGCACGCCTTCTTTTGTAGTCTTTCCCGAAACGCAAAGCTGGCGCTGTTTTGGGCAATGCAACGAGGGCGGTGATTTGTTTGGCTATGTGATGAAGCGCGATAATCTCGACTTCCAGGAAGTCCTGAAGCAACTGGCAGACAAAGCCGGTGTGACGCTAAAACCACAAACGCAAGCTGACCGAAAGCAGGATGAAGCCCGGCAAAACCTGAGCGAAATCATGGAAGCCGCGGTCGCTTT
>JAAZFB010000486.1 GCA_012511915.1 Clostridiaceae bacterium | reverse complement strand
TATTATACCACATTACGGTACAATACGTCAATAGAAAAATGAAAATTTTACAAAAAAAATAGGCTCAACGCCAATGATTTTAGTATTTTTCAATTTTAATGCCGCTTAGTAACTGTCAAACTCCCGCAACCGGATGACGAAAATTACGATAACTAAACTATTGACATTAATAAATGTATATGTTATATTGAATGTAATCGATTTCATAGGAGGCGTAAAAAGATAACAATACAAGATGTTGCCAAGCAAGCCGGTGTGTCAACCGCTACTGTTTCACGGGTATTAAACAACAACCAAAATGTTAGCCCCGAAACCGCAAAGCGCGTCCTTGCAGTAATAGATAAGCTTGGCTATCAGCCTAATCATCTTGGTCGCCACTTAAGGAAAAATGAAACCAAAACAATTCTTGTTTTAGTATCAACAGTTGCAAACACACTTATTTCCAAAGTAATAAGCAGCATAGAAATAACAGGAATGGAATTGGGGTATACTGTTTTAATTGGAACAACAAACGACGAAAAAAAACGCGAGAATGCTCATATTGATTTACTTAGATGTAAATTTATCGACGGCATGATTATAATTAATACATTAATGAACAAGCAGGAATTGGCTTGTTTGAATAAACGGTATAATATAGTTCAATGTTGCGAAAGTATACCGGACACAGATGTAAGCTCTGTTTCCATCAATAACAAAGAGGCAACTTATCAGGCTGTGAAACACCTTATTAGTTTGGGAAGGCGCAAAATTGCCTATATTGGGGTAAAAAACCACTTATCTTCGTCAGAACAGAGGTATTTAGGATATGTAGGTGCCCTAACGGAATTTGGCATACAAATAGATAAAAGTATTATTTCAGATGGCAACTACGGATTTCGCAGCGCAATTGAAGTAATGAACAAGTTTTTATTAAAACCGGACAAGCCGGATGCAGTGTTTGCAATTTCGGACAGAATGGCAGCGGGGGCAGTTCGTGCAATAAAAGACAACGGCAGGACAATACCGGATGATATAGCGGTTGTAGGGTTTGATAATACCGATATATCCTACATCAGCGAACCACGGCTGACAACCGTTTCGCAATCGCCCGCAGAAATGGGAAAAAAAGCAATGCAACTTTTGGATAAAAAGTTAAAAGGGCTTAACATAACAAGCAATGTCGTAATAAAACACAAATTAATCTATAGAGAATCAACAATGGGTTAAAATAATACATTTTTAAAGGAGTTGTATATTATCATGTTAAAAATCGGAATTGTCGGTTGCGGCGGAATTGCAAATGGAAAGCATATGCCAGCTTTGAAAAAAATCAAAGAGGTTGAAATGGTTGCCTTTTGTGATATTGTCAAGGATAGGGCACAAAAAGCTGCTGCAGAATTTGGAGTTGAGGGTGCCAACGTATATGAAAGCTACGTCGAAATGCTTGAAAAAGAGCAGCTTGATATAGTTCATGTATGCACACCAAACAAATCACATGCCACCATTTCAATAGCCGCAATGGAGTCTGATTGCCATGTAATGTGTGAAAAACCAATGGCTAAGACCGTTGAGGATGCTGTTAAAATGCTTGAGTGCGCTAAAAAGACGGGCAAAAAACTGACAATTGGGTATCAGAACAGGTTTTCCAAAGAAGCAACATATTTGAATAAGGCATGCCGACGCGGCGATTTAGGAGAAATTTATTTTGCAAAAGCACATGCCCTGCGCAGAAGGGCCGTTCCCACTTGGGGTGTATTTTTAAATGAGGAAGAACAAGGCGGCGGGCCACTTATTGATATCGGTACACATGCGCTTGATCTCACATTATGGATGATGGATAACTATAACGTTAAAAGCGTCAAAGGGAGTGTTTTCAAAAAACTTGGCGATCAAACCAAAACCGGCAATACATGGGGCGATTGGGACCCAAAAGAATACTCAGTTGAGGATTCTGCATTTGGCTTTATTCAGATGCAAAATGGTGCAACAATAATCTTAGAATCAAGCTGGGCGCTTAACACGCTTGATGTCGGGGAAGCAAAAACCACGCTTTGCGGTACAAAAGCAGGGGCTGATATGCATGATGGTCTTAGATTTAATAAAGCAGATTTGGGCAAGCTAACTGTTACTAAGCCGGATTTAAAATCGGGCGGGGTGGCTTTCTATGAAGGAGAATCAATCAATCCGGCAGACTGTGAAGCACGCAAATGGGTAGATGCGGTAATAAACGATACAGAACCTATCGTTAAACCGGAGCAGGCGCTTGTGGTAACACAAATACTTGAAGCAATATATAAATCGTCAGAAACCGGCAAGCAAATAGATTTTTAGTGTGTTAAATAGTTTAACATTGATCGTTTTATAAAAAAAGGGAGGCTGTGAAGAGTTATGAAATTAGGAGTTATGAACCCGGTATTATATTCTATGTCACTTGAAAAGGCAGTTGAATATATAAGTAAATTGGGCGTTCAAACAATCGAAATCGGTGTAGGCGGCTATCCGGGTAAAACGCATGTAGATGCAAAGGAATACCTTGATAATCCGTCAAAAATAAACGAATTGCAAGAGCTTTTAAGAAAGAACAATATAGAAATATCCGCACTTAGCTGTCATGGTAATCCTGTTCATCCGGATAAATCTGTCGCAAAGAAATATCATGATGATTTTATTGATGCAATACTGCTTGCTGAAAAACTACAGGTTGACACAATAATAGGTTTTTCCGGCTGTCCTGGCGACAGTGAGCATTCAAGGCTACCCAACTGGGTTACATGTTCATGGCCGAATGATTATTTGGAAGTTCTTGATTATCAGTGGAACAAAGTATTAATACCTTACTGGAAGCAAACATCCGCATTTGCACAACAGCACGGGGTTAGTAAGATAGCTTTTGAAATGCATCCCGGCTTTTGTGTTTACAACCCAAGCTCGCTGCTGAGATTGCGCGAAGCGGTTGGGAACATAATCGGAGCAAACTTTGACCCAAGTCATCTTTTCTGGCAGGGAATTGAACCCGCACAGGCTATAAAAGCACTAAAAGGCGCAATTTATCATTTCCATGCAAAAGACACAAAAATAGACAAGGCAAATACAGCTGTAAATGGTGTGTTGGATACCGGCAGTTATACCGATTTGTCCGAGCGTTCATGGGTGTTCAGAACAGTTGGCTATGGCAACGATTATAGCGTTTGGAAAGGAATAATAAGTGCCCTAAAAGTTGCCGGCTATGATGGCGCGATTAGCATAGAACACGAAGATGCACTTATGTCACCACGAGAAGGGCTCGAAAAGGCAATATCATTTTTAAAAGAAGTTATAATATACGAAAGCGCAGGCGAAGCATGGTGGGTATAAATTTTAAAGTAGGTATTATCGGTTGCGGGAATATTTTCCCAATGCATGCGATACCACTAAGTAACATTGAAACAGTTGAAATAAAAGCAGTGTGCGATATTAAAGAAGACAGGGCAATTGCAGCTTCAAAAGAATACAATTGTGAATACTATACAGATTATAAACAGATGATTGATACAGCGGATATTGACTGTGTTCATATTTGTACGCCCCATTATATGCATGCTCCGATGAGCATATATGCTGCAAAAGCTAAAAAACATATTTTAACCGAAAAACCCATGACAATTGAATACCATGATGCGGTCAGCATGGTAGAAACGGCAAAGCAAAACGATGTTGCCTTGGGCGTTATATTCCAAAACCATTATAATCATGGTTCCCAACTCATTAAAAAAAATCTCGAGTCGGGTGCTTTGGGTAAAATAATATCCGCAAAGGCAATTGTAACATGGAAAAGAACCGATGAATATTACAGCAAGAGTGATTGGAAAGGCACCTGGGATAAAGAGGGTGGCGGAGTTGTCATTGACCAGGCAATACATACCCTTGATTTAGTCAGGTGGTTTGTAGACAGCGAGATAGAATATGTCGACGCGCAAATTTCAAATCGCGCACATAATATAATCCAGGTGGAAGACAGCGCAGAGGGCGTAATAAAGTTTAAAAATAATGTGTTGGCAGGTTTTTATACAATTAACTATTACGGATATGATGCGCCTGTTGAAATTGAGCTTTATTGCGAGAAAGCAACTGCAAAAATGGTTGGAAATAAAGCTACAATTTTGTTTAATGACGGCAAAATTTTAGAAAGCAAGGAAGATAACAGCGAAAGCATGTATTACGGGAAAAGCTATAAATCCTACTGGGGTATTAGCCATATAAAACAAATTACCGAACATTACAATATGCTTGCCCAAAATAAAAAACCGCCGATAGACGGTGAATACGGGCTTAAAACGCAGCGAATGATTTCTGCGATATATAATTCCGGGAAAGTAAGCAAACGAATATATTTTTAATGCATATATAGGAGGTTTAATGTCTAAATGGAAATAGGGCTTCAACTGTATTCAATAAAAGACGAGACAAAACAGGATATGTTGGACGCATTGCGCCGTGTCGGGGAAATCGGCTACAAGGGTGTTGAATTTGCCGGATATATGGATATTTCGGCAAAGGAAATGAAAAATACATTATCTGGCAACGGGTTGCGCTCGATAGGAACACATATCGGTCTGCAACGCATAACCGATGCATTAGACGAAGAAATAGAATATAATTTGGAAATAGGCTCAAAGTATATTATTCTACCGTATGCGAATTATGAAACAAAAGACGAAGTGCTTGGCATTTGCGAGGCACTAAACCAAGCTTCCAACAAAGCAAAAAAACACGGTCTTATTGTAGGTTATCACAATCATAACCATGAATTTAAAAAGTTTGACGGTAAATATATATATGACATATTGATTGAAAACACCTGCGACGATGTTGTGTTTGAATTTGATGTTTACTGGGCGGCAGTGGCAGATGTCGACCCCATTGACTACATTAAAACAAGGAGAAAAATCGAGTTAATTCATATTAAAGAACTTTCCGATTATACAACAAAAAAGAATGCTGATGTTGGCAGCGGGGTGCTTGACTTCCCGTCAATTATAGCAGCTGCAAAAGCGGGCGGTGCAAAGGAATTCATCGTAGAGCAAGAAAAAACCGACGGAGACGTTTGGGACAGTATAACAAACGGTGTTAATTACCTTAATAGTATTTTACCGTAAAATCTTTGAAAAATTTCTAAAAAGTATAGACAAAATAAAAGATGTATAGTATCATCCCATCTTTGACAGTTGAAGAAGCAAAAAAGTCTCACAAGTGGCTAAAACAAGCTGTTTGCGGGACTTTTGAATTTTTGAAAAAGTGCGTAATGTCTTTATG
>JAAZFB010000485.1 GCA_012511915.1 Clostridiaceae bacterium | reverse complement strand
GTATTGAGCCGGCAGGCGGCATTGAACAAAGTGAGATACCGGTTTTGATATGGGACAGATATGATACCCATGGTATGGAAACAACCATCAGTTCGGTTGAATACCGAGCTTAGATGGTGAAAGGAGGGCAAAATGGATAGTGCGGCACAAGTATCATCTGCAATGCCGTTACGCTCGTTTGAAGATTTCAAGAAGGAAGCAAGAACAGTCAACAATGAGCTTGGGAAGGATGAGTTCCTTCAGCTTTTGGCAGCTCAGCTGAAATACCAAAATCCTCTGGAGCCTACGAAGGATACCGAATTTATTGCCCAGCTGGCCCAGTTTTCATCCCTGCATCAGATGCAGGCAATGTCATCCTTTCAATACTTCAGTCTGGCGGGCAAATATGTGGCGGCTAATACGACCTTTGAAAATGGAACGAGGGGAACCATATACGGGCTTGTAGATTTTGTGTATATGAAAAACAGCACGCCCTACGCGCAAATTGGCGAGCATACTGTCAATGCTTCCGATATTATCCAGGTTTATGACAACAGTATTCTATCAGGAAATGACCGACTTATCGAAGCCTCAACTCTGATAGGCTGCGCGATAAAAGCAAGGATAACCGACGGCGAATCCTATATGGAGGTTTCAGGTGTTGTAAACCGGGTCGCCGTGGAAGATCAGCTGCTTGTCGTATATGCGGACGGCGTCGATGCCGGAATTCCGGTAGGAAGTATTTACGATATTCAGAAGATCGTTTTTGAAGAAAACGATACCGAACAGGATGATACCGTTCAAGAAGAAAACGACACAATTCAAGAAGAAAACGCTGCAACTGAGGAAGTAAACGACGGAGGTAATTCATTATGATGAGATCACTTTATTCCGGAGTGTCCGGCCTTAAAAACCACCAGACGAGAATGGACGTTATCGGAAACAACATAGCAAATGTCAACACAGCAGGCTATAAATCCAGCAGGGTTGTCTTTCAGGACATATACAGCCAGATGGTAAAGGCGGGCGCGGCCGCAACAGAAACCTCAGGAGGGACAAACCCCTCCCAGATAGGTCTGGGAGTGTCTCTCGGCGCGATAGATATCCTGCATACGAGTGCCGCAACTCAACGGACAGATAATCCTCTGGATCTCGCAATAGAAGGCGACGGCTTCTTCATTGTAAACAAAGACGGAGCAGAAGCAACGGAAGAGGAAAATGCAGGCTACTTTTTTACACGCGCGGGCAACTTTTATATAGACAGCAACGGGGATATTGTCAATGCTAATGGGTTGTATTTAATTGGCTATTCAAATGAAGATCCGGAAGCGACATGGGATGAAGCTAATGAAGACAGCAGAGCGAAAATCTCAGTAATCGACCCGGAAGCAGAGGAAGAATCCGCAACTAATCGCTATACCGATATTTCTATTGATGAGACGGGTGTTATATGGGGCGTGGACTCCAACAATCAAAAGGTTGCCTTTGCCAAGATATCGTTAGCTACTTTCAGTAATGTTAACGGCCTTGAGAAGGAAGGCTCTAGCCTTTATATAGCAACAGGAAGCTCCGGTGCGGCAAGCTACGCAGTATCCGGCGAAGGCGGAGCCGGAAAAATCAATCCCGGCGGACTGGAGATGTCGAATGTGGATCTTGCCTCGGAGTTCACCGATATGATAGTAACACAAAGAGGCTTTCAGGCAAAATCCTGAATAATAACCGCCTCCGATTCGATGCTAGAGGAGCTTGTCAATCTCAAGAGATAATAATCTCAGAGATTGAAGGAAGCGTTTAACGGGGAGCCGCAAAATGATAGTGTTTTAATTGTTTTGCGGCACTCCCCACATGCAAGGTTTTCGCCGTTTCCCGCGACTGGAGGAATGGGATATGATTATGGTTACGCGCATCAATAAAGTGGAGCAATTTTATGTTAATGAAGAGCTCATTGAGTT
>JAAZFB010000484.1 GCA_012511915.1 Clostridiaceae bacterium | reverse complement strand
TATTATACCACATTACGGTACAATACGTCAATAGAAAAATGAAAATTTTACAAAAAAAATAGGCTCAACGCCAATGATTTTAGTATTTTTCAATTTTAATGCCGCTTAGTAACTGTCAAACTCCCGCGACAGGAGCGGCATCAATCGCAAAACGGCATTTTGAAAATATAACTTGACACTAACCCGGTTTTTAGATATAATAGGCGTACGCAATTGCATATTGCTTGTATTTGCTACACCGGAGGGAGGGAAGTTAATGTCAGAAATTAGAATTAAAGATAATGAATCATTGGATAATGCACTTCGAAGATTTAAAAGGCAATGCTCCAAAGCTGGGGTTTTATCCGAAATTCGCAAGCGAGAGCATTATGTTAAGCCAAGTGTAAAACGCAAAAAGAAATCGGAGGCCGCAAGAAAAAGAAAGTTCTAATCAGCGTTTTTATAGTTTTTTCTTTTTTAACTCCCTGACAGATATCGTAATAATAAGCAAATACGGCTCACATAACTTAAATAGACTATATTCAATAAAATTGGCTGTGTCCTATACGGATATGGCCTTTTATATTGTTCCTAAATTAAATTATTGATTTAATTTAGGAACAATTCAATACTATTTTCCTTACGCCAACGGCGTTGTTTACACGAATGTGTCAACATTTTAAAAGGGGAATAGTATTATTTTGTTATTTTTTAATCCAGTCGATCTATTCCCGATGTATACATATTTGTATTTTGAGAAACAATATCATTATCGCTGATATAGTACTAATTAGCTGTATTAACTGTATAATATAAGTAGAATACATGGAGGTATTAAAGAAATGGAAAACAAACCTGATGATCGCCGCGATAATGTTGAAAAAATACAAAAAAACATAGATGCCACTATGCGTAACATGGAGGCGGCTGAAGAGCTTATTGGGAAAACAGATAATGAAAGCTTAAAAGAGAAGTTGAATGAAAAAAATAAACGCCGCAGAAGCGCACTTGAGAGTATGCGTTTTGAAATTGCGGACGAAGTGCATGCACGTGAAGAAGGCTATGAGGATGAGTACGATTTTTCAGATGAGTATGAAGATGAATATTAATAGCCATCTTTCAATTGAGGATTAGTATAATTAATTAAAAAAAGGCGGTCAAAACCGCCTTTTAGACTATTTATACAATTAATACAGACAAAACCATATATATTTCATTATTGTTCGGTGTGTGTATTGTGGGTCAGTCTCCGGTTTTGTGTTTTATTTCAACTGTTACTTCGCTTATATTACCTAATCCAACTATACCCTTAGGTAAGTCTAGTTTTGCAACCACTTTTGTATCTGAAGTTATGCCGGATAGGCTGATGGGATTTGTATCAACAAAATTGATCTGTTCCAAAACATTAGGCTTGCCCAAAACTGTAATTTGATTACTGGGGATAACGTTAGCAACAAAACCCCCATTGTCATCTGTTAACTTCGCCTTTACCAAATCAGTCTTTCTTTGCAATACTTCGCTACGTATTTCTATGGTTTCAGGTACAGAGGTTAAGTGTCTGCTTGATACTACATTTTGATTGGTATTATAAAACACGAGCGGTCTTGTAACCATTATATCATCGCTAACCCCTGTAACATCAATAGAGACAACCGCCTTTTCAATTGAAGCAATCAGCTCACTCGGACCTTTAAGTTCAATAATTCTTTGCGAAGCAATAGATTCATAAACTTCAAAACCGGGTTCCGGTGTACCTGTTATCTCAACTGTAACCGGAAAGCTTTGTGAAATAATTTTATCAATCGTAACATTGACCCCGTAAGGCTTTTTTTCGATAATGCTAAGCTCCCCAATAGGAAGCCCAACCGAAATCGGGACAGTTATTGTGCCGGTTTGAAAATAACCGTTAAGGTCGGCAAAAGCTGATATTTCCGATTTGTTTATTTTTGCTAACATTGTCCGCGAACCCCTGACCTTAACTGAAACAGTCTCTGTTTTTTCGTTAGTCAGCACGTAACCTTCTTTAGTTAAATCAACAGTATTTGTATATAAAACCGGAATATCGTTGAATACAATATCAATAGGGGGGTCTAATAGAATAACAACATAAATCCACAAAATGATTGCAATCGCAAGAGCAATTACCCTTGAAGCTATATCGGATTTTAAAAAATCCCTCAATTTTTGCCCCCTCCCCACAAAAGAATTTTTTTACTGTCTTTTTTATTTGAATCCGGCAGGAGTATTTTAAGTAATGCCCTTGCAAGTGATTCTACCGTAAGATTGCGTGTAAGTGAACCTTCTAAAGCCAACGAAATTTTGCCTGTTTCTTCTGAGACAACAACAATAACCGCATCTGATGCTTCACTCATACCTAAAGCAGCACGGTGTCGGGTTCCGAATTCCAATGACAAATCCTGATTTTGTGTTAATGGCAGGAAACAACCAGCTGCCATTATTCGATTATCTCTTATAACAACGGCACCATCATGGAGAGGGGTGTTCGGTACAAAAATACTTACTAATAACTCGGCAGTTATTTCTGAATCTAATGTAACACCAGTCCGCACGATATCACCTATTTTCGTTTTGCGTTCTAGAACAATAAGCCCACCTATTCTGTTTTTTGAAAGGGTGCCTATGCTGTCAGTTACTCTTTCGACCATTTGTGCTATGCTTTCGGGAGAATTTGGATTTAAAATGTTTAAAAGTCCCCCAAACTTGCTCCGCCCAACTTTTTCAAGACCTCTGCGAAGCTCAGGTTGAAAGACTACAAGCATTGCAATTACACCATACTGGAAAGTGTTAAGTAATAAGTATTTTAAAACACCAAGCTGAAACCATGAGCTTAGCTGAAAAATAATAAGTAGCACAAAAATGCCTTTTATAAGCTGCATAGCCCTTGTTTCTCTCAGCAAACCTATAGCTTTATATATAATGTATGACACAATAATAATATCCAAAACATCTTGGATTCTAACAAATTGCGCCATTTTATATAAAGAGTCAAGCAAAGGTCCACCCCCCATTTTTTTGTGGTATGTAAAGAAAATATATATTGCGTAAATTATATCATTCCAATT
>JAAZFB010000483.1 GCA_012511915.1 Clostridiaceae bacterium | reverse complement strand
TCTCCAAGTGCAAGTACAGAATATTATCGTTTGGCATTTTCCGTATTCGCTCCAGCACTGTTTGACGAATTGATGGAGCTGCATTTATGGGAGAATGAGGAATACACAATCTACGAGCCTGATGCCTTTGACCGCACTGTAATTGCGCAAGACGAGTATATGACACATCTATTTGTTCAGTGGGGCAAGCAGGTAGTTTATATTCGCTATCATGGATATGCTGATTTAGGTAAAAAACTTGAATTGCTTGCCAATGTGCTATCCTCTCAATGATCTTAAAATAGGCACTACACTTTTTATGGATGTAGTGCCTATGCTCGTTATAAGCCCAAAATAGTCCAGGGTATCCTTGCGAAAGGATGGTATTTTTATTTTTTCATCATGGTATACTTAACCTAAGTTAGCAAAAATAGTCGAGAATGAATTTTCCGATTGCGATAAGGTATAGACAGTAAGGGGGTGAAGAGTTGATAGAACATATTGAGGCTGTTCAGCGAATGCAGGACTATATAGCGGAAAACTTGGCGGATACAATTACACTTGCCGATTTGTCAAATGTATCCTTGTTTTCGCCATGGTACTCCTATCGGCTTTTTGTACAGCAGATGAATATAACTCCAGCTGACTATATTCGTAGGTTACGCTTATCGAAATCTGCTCTGCGACTACGGGATGAAACAGCCAAAATTATTGATGTTGCTTTAGAACTTGGGTTTGGCAGTACAGACGGTTACCAACGAGCATTTTTTCGTGAGTTTGGCTGCAATCCCAAAGATTATGCTAAAAATCCTGTTCCCATCCATCTCTTTATTCCTTACGGAGTAAAATATCGCATACCGCGAAAGGAGAAGGCTATGAAAGAAATTAAAAACGTGTTTATTCAAACTATTGCAAAGCCCGCACGTAAGGTAATCATCAAAAGGGGTGTAGCAGCCACCGATTATTTTGCTTATTGCGAAGAGGTTGGCTGTGATGTATGGGGGTTGCTACAAAGCATCAAGTCAATCAGCGGCGAGCCTGTTTGTCTGTGGTTGCCAAAGAAGTATATTGCCTCTGGTACCTCTGAGTATGTGCAAGGTGTAGAAGTACCTACTATTTATAATGGTATAACCCCCGATGGCTTTGATGTGATTGAACTCCCTGCTGCAAACTATTTAATGTTTAAGGGCGAGCCTTTTGCAGAAGAGGATTACTGTGCTGCGATCGAGGAGGTACAAATAGCGATTACTAAATATGATCCTGCAGTCATCAATGCAGAGTGGGATCAAGAAAATCCACGCATACAGCTTGAACCCATCGGTACAAGAGGTTATATTGAACTTCTACCAATAAAATAGTTCGCTTCCACAGGGTGGCTAAAATAGCTACCCTGTGTTTTTACCTACATACCCAAAATAGTCCAGAGTATCCTTGCAAAAGGACGGTGGAAATATCTTGACACAAACGATATTATATCGTCAAACAGGAATTTGTCGGTGAGATAATTTACATGGTTTATGAAAGGGCTTCTTATGAACTGGAAAGAAATAAAAACGCAAGAAGATATAGATGAATTGCTCGATGTATACGGTGGGTTTCATGATTCCTGTATTGTCAGCCTTCGTTATGAGAGCGGCGCTTGTGTTACCGCTGACAAAGCGATGCATTTCGGCGGCGCATCCAATCGTGAACTATATATAACCTTCCAATGTCAATG
>JAAZFB010000482.1 GCA_012511915.1 Clostridiaceae bacterium | reverse complement strand
GTACAAACACGAGCTGAATAGTTGAAGTATCAATAAACATTCCTAGAATCAATATGATCACGTTTACAACCAATAAAAATATATATGGATTGGATGTCATACTTAATACCAGTTCTCCAAGGCTTGCTGCAATTTGTTCTCTGGCAACTATATATGAAATGACCGACGCCGCGCCTATCATCAGGCTTACCGATCCGGAATCCTTAACAGTATCTTTAACAATATTCAATAAATCCTTTAGAGACATTTGCTTATAAATAAAGAAAGCCACTAAAATTACATATATAGCCGCAACTGCTCCGGCCTCAGTGGGAGTCATAATCCCTGTGTAAATGCCTGAAAGTAAGATTACAGGTGTCAGCAGCGCCGGTATTGCTTCTAAAGTAAATCTTAAGAATTGTTTAAATGGAATTGGTTCTTCCGAAGGATAATTCCTTATCTTTGATATGATAGTCACATATATCATTAGGGCTATGCAAATCAAAAACGCAGGTACCATTCCTCCAAGGAAAAGTGCCCCTACCGAAGCTCCCGACAACATTGCATACATAACAAGGGGAATACTTGGCGGAAAAATCGGTCCGATTGTTGCGGATGCAGCAGTTATGGCGCATGAGAATCCACCATCATATCCCGCTTTTCTCATTGCATCAATTTCCATTTTGCCTAATCCTGAAGCGTCAGCTATGGCAGATCCTGTCATCCCGGAGAATATGAGCGATGCAAGAACGTTTACATGTCCTAATGCCCCTCTTCTTCCTCCTGATAGTCCGCTGGCAAACTTAAATACCATTTCCGTTACTTTACCTGAGTTCATAACGTTAGCAGTAAAAATAAACAGTGGGACTGCTATTATTACATAATTTGAATAGTAAGTATTCATAACATGATTCGCTACCGAGCCCATGTCTGTTCCGTTTATAAAAAAGTAAGCACCGCCGGCAGCTATCATTCCAATTGAAATTGGCATTCTCAATAAGAAGATAAGTACAAAAATAATCATTGTTACAGCTACTGCTAAGTTCATATCAATTCACCTTCTTTACCTGCATTGTTTTTCAGTTTTTTCCTATCCGGTGATGAAATAATCTTCAAATCTTCGATAACATCCTCAATAGTGTATAGAATAGTAGAAAAGAGGAAATACACAAAGGGTGAAAAAATTAAGCTTAGTTTGATTTTAAAAACTGATGTTGCTTGGAAGTTCATAAACTTTACATAGTTCATTGAAGGTATCAGCAGTAGAGAAAAAGTGACTAAAATAATGACATTCCCAATAAGCCTTGTAATAGCTGCCTTCTCTTTGCTCAGCATATCGTAAATTAAAGTAAAAGTAACATGGGAGCGTTTCCTCATGGCATAGCATGCACCTAAAATTACTGTCCAGGAAAAACCAACTACCGTAACCTCATATGCCCAGGTAAATGGGTATCTAAATATATAGCGTGCTATGATTTGTACAATAAACGTTAGAAACATAATATTAAAGGCAATCACCGGTATATATACCTCAATGATGTCCCGAAGCATATTAAAGGATTTAAACAACCTGTTCATAATTGACCTCCAAGTATTATTGCTGCTCCGAATAAAGCTTCAGACCTTTTTAAACCACCTGCCGCACAAAGAACTTTGAAAGCTCTTGCGGAATAGTCCTTTGTGCGGCACATGATCTTTTGTCCTATACAATACTGTATATTTGAATAACTTATTTTCCTAATTCTTGTACCTTGTTAAACAAATCCATATTCCATGAAGCTGTTAAACCTTTATTATCAAGATATTTCCCCAAAACCTCTTTACTGAATGCGTCGATATCCGCATTATAAACC
>JAAZFB010000481.1 GCA_012511915.1 Clostridiaceae bacterium | reverse complement strand
TTTTAATGGTATAATAGAATACAATAGAATTAATAGAAAATACTTAATGCATATACAAAACATTCCGAAATGGCTAGCTGTAATCTAAACGGACAGGCTTAACAGCAGATTAGTATTATTTGCACTGTGTTCCGCTTTGGAGGGGGTAATACAATGGAGATAAAATCTCACAGGTTAAAAACATTGTATAAATACATTCTGACATATGCAGTTACATTAATCATACCCCTCATCGCTTTTCTATACCACATTAACAAAAATGTTATTCCTTTATTTGAGCAGCAGGCCATTGACACGGTCAGGGAAAACCTGCTGAAGGGTGAGGAACGGACGGAACAGAAATTCAAGCAGATGAATAAAATTGTAGTAAGCATTGGGGATAATTTGGCGCTATCACCATACACAATAAGGGAAAACCACTACAAAATGCACAGCGCCATGGAAGAGCTGAGAAAATACAGGTCGGCTGATGACTTTTATTATGATATTGCTTACTACATAAAAGGCAATGACTATATTTATTCTTCATTTCATTTCACCGATGTCAGAACATTTATAAACAGTTTTTACAATTTCGAAAACTGGGACTATGATGAATTCTACAATAACATAAACACTATCGATTCACCTGTGCTGAGGCCGGCGGACAGGACCAGGGGATTGTTCTTCACTAAAGAAGAATTAATAGTATATATGCTTTCTGTCAGGCAATATGGTCCTCATGCAGTAGTTATCTTTCTGATCCAGAATAGCAAAATGAAGGAATTGCATGAGGGTATCCTTGAAGAATACAATGAAAATGTGTATATGCTTAATTCCGAGGGAGAACTGGTAACTTCGCTGAACGAAAACAGTGTGCATGAAGAGTATATAAAACAACATTTGAGCGCTTCGTCTGACAAAAATTCTACAGGTTATTCAAGCACGTTAATGGATGGATATATCATATCAAGCGTAAAAACGGACGACGGAAAGCTGCAGTTAGTCTCGGTTGTAAACAGGGACAGGATAATGGAAAAGGTGGAAAGCATAAAAATTCGCGTATACATCGTGTTTTCACTTGTATTCTTTGCAGGGGTCGTTATTATTATAATTGCGCTGTATATTAATTATACCCCGCTGCACAGGCTATACAAAAAAATAACAGGGAACCTGCAGACCGGATTGGCGGCAAAGGATGAAATGGCAACCGTTAATATGGCCTTTGACCATATGGTGACCATTATTGACAGGTTGAGCAGCAGCGTCGAGAAGTATAAAAACAACCTGAGAAACTATGTACTGAGAGAATTGGTAAACGGCGACAGTTTCCAGGGGGAAAGGCTCGCACATATAGATTTTCTGTCACCGGAGCCGCGGGATTATACGATCGTTGTTGTAAAGCATCCGAATCCGGGCGATGAATCCGACAGGGCTGAACTTATGCAGACGGCTTATGAAATATTCAGGAAAATTATAAGAGAAAACAATATGGATTTTTATAGCATTGACAATATCGAAGAAGACCAGCTAATACTTATTTTGTATTATGCGGAGGGTTCGGTTAAAGATGAATTTATTAAAGAGTTATTAGAAGAAATATATGCTGTGGTTTTGGAGGTAATTAAAATAAGGCTGATAATAGGGGTCGGGAACAGGTACAATGATATCCTGTCAATTGGGCAATCTTTTTCCGAAGCTTCAAAAGCAGTTCAGTATAACTCTCATTACAGGAACAGCGGCGTGGTGCTTTTTAAAGAAATTGAACCGCTTGAAGGCTCGACAAAACCTTTCCACTATCCTTACGGTGAGCTTACTAAACTATCCGCCCAACTGAAGTCCGGCAGCCTGGACAGCGCAGGCGAAACGCTAAGCAAACTCACCATAGAACTGTTGAAGGAAGACATCCCGGAGTTTATTACCCGCTGCATTATTTTTGACATATTCAATATGCTGATAAAAACTTCCATAGATATGAATATAAATATGGGCGACGTTTTGCACAATTACCTGAAGTCTATCACCAGCGGCGGCAAGCAAAACATGAGCAGCCTCCTTTCCATGTTGGATGTTGTCTACCGGGAGTTTTGCGTACAGGTAATAAAAAATGAACCTTGTGTCAACCCGCTTCTTGACAAGATAATGTCATATATACAATCCAACTACAGTGAATATGGTTTTTCATTGGAAGCAATGGCATCCTACCTTGGAATTACAGTCCCGTACTTAAGCCAGTATTTTAAGAACAACACGGGTGAGACTCTCACCGAATACATATGGAAGCTAAGACTTAAAACTGCAAAATACATGCTTGAAAACACAGAACTGTCAGTTAACGAGATAGTTAAATCCGTAGGTTATGTCGACACCTCCAGTTTTTGCAGGAGGTTTAAAAAAGAAGAAGGTATCACTCCCGGCGA
>JAAZFB010000480.1 GCA_012511915.1 Clostridiaceae bacterium | reverse complement strand
GGCATGAGTCTTGCTCACGGTGGGCATCTAAGCCATGGCAGCCCTGTTAACATTTCGGGTAAATATTATAATGTAATACCGTACGGAGTAGACGACAAAACTCATTTAATTGATTACGATAAACTTGAGCAATTAGCAAATGAACATAAACCAAAAATGATAATCGCCGGCGCAAGCGCATACCCACGGGAAATAGATTTTAAGCGTTTTTCAGATATTGCAAAACAAGTCGGTGCATATTTAATGGTTGATATGGCTCATATTGCCGGGCTTGTAGCTGCAGGCGAGCATCCAAGCCCTGTACCATATGCCGACTTTGTTACCACCACAACACATAAAACACTTCGTGGCCCAAGAGGAGGCATGATATTATGCCCGGAAAAATATGCAAAAGAAATTGATAAGGCTATCTTTCCCGGGATACAAGGCGGCCCACTAATGCATATAATAGCATCAAAAGCAGTTTGTCTCGGTGAGGCATTAAAACCGGAATTTAACCAATACCAAAAAAATGTTATAGCCAATGCGAAGGCACTTGCACAAGCACTTATTTTAAACGGATTTACACTTGTTTCAGGCGGCACGGACAATCATCTTATGCTTGTCGATTTGCAAAATATGAATATTAACGGAAAAGAAGCGGAACATCTGCTTGACGAAGTCGGTATAACATGTAATAAAAACACTATTCCCAATGACCCGCAAAGCCCATTTGTTACAAGCGGCATTCGGCTTGGAACTCCTGCAGTAACCTCGCGTGGGTTTGGAGTTGACGATATGGCTGAAATTGCACAACTAATTGCTTTGACTATTAAAGATTTCGCGGCAAAAAAGGATGAAATTAAGTCACGGGTTGCTATGCTATGTAAAAAACATAGACTTTATGAATAGGCCACTTGCAGATAAAATACGCCCCTTATCGTTAAATGATATAGTAGGGCAACAGCACATTTTAGGTGAAGGGAAATTACTTCGTCGTATTATAGAACAGGGCAAACTCGGCAACATGGTTTTTTATGGTCCTTCCGGCACGGGTAAAACCACAGTTGCGTATATTGCGGCAAAAGCTTGTAATAAAAAGTATTACAAGCTAAATGCTACAACATCAGGTGTTTCGGATATAAAAGAAATAATATCCGACATAGGTGGTTTTTCATCACAAAACGGAATAATTTTATATTTGGACGAAATACAAAGCTTTAACAAAAAACAGCAGCAATCATTGCTTGAAGTAATTGAAAGCGGCAATATAACCCTAATAGCAAGCACAACGGAAAACCCGTACTTTTATGTATACAATGCAATTTTAAGCCGTAGTACGGTTTTTGAGTTCAAACCACTAACTACTTCAGATATTGTAAAAGCTATTAAGCGTGCGATTGATATTTTTCAGATAGACTTCAAAGACAACACCATCACTATTGAAGAAAACGCCCTAGAACATATTTCTCAAATGGCAAACGGTGATGTGCGCCGTGCAATCAATGCATTAGAACTTTGCATTTATGGCGCACTTCCCGATAAAAACAAACAGATGGTTATCAATTTGGAGCTTGCACAACAGGCAAGTCAAAAAAAAGCTTTTACTTATGATAAACTTGGCGATAATCATTATGATATATTAAGCGCATTTCAAAAAAGCATTCGAGGCAGCGACCCTGATGCCGCAATACACTACCTTGCACGACTTGTGGCAGCTGAAGATTTGCAATCAATATGCCGCCGGCTTATGGTTATTGCAAGTGAGGATATCGGCATGGCATATCCCATGGCAGTAACCATAGTAAAAAGCTGTGTAGATTGTGCGTTGCAGCTTGGTTTTCCTGAGGCACGGATTGTGTTAGCACAGGCAGTAATTCTGCTTGCCACCGCACCAAAATCAAACTCCGCAATACTGGCAATTGATGCGGCACTTACGGATATTCAAAACGGTAAAGTTGGGGAAATTCCCTCCCACATTAAAGACAGTCATTACAGCGGAGCAAAAAAATTAAACAGGGGCACAGGCTATAAATATCCACACGACTACCCCAACCATTATGTTAAACAACAATACTTACCCGATAACCTAAAGAGCAAAAAATATTACATTCCGCAGGATAATAAATTTGAAAAAAACATAGGCGAATACAAGCGACAACAACAACAGATAGACAACAAATAAAATAAGAAGATTGACACGCAGCTATCAAAATGCTATAATTTCAAATGCGGTAAAAAAAATAGTGGTTATCTTTTGGGGTTAACCCAAATATATGCG
>JAAZFB010000479.1 GCA_012511915.1 Clostridiaceae bacterium | reverse complement strand
TTATTGTATAGGAAATTCCTCTAAAAAATCATTCAAATTTCCTATCAACAAAAAAGTTTCCTTGAATCCCACGCCCGTAGGCGTAGTCAATTCATTGACTTTTTTATTAGTGCTTAGTATTAGGTATCCTTGTTGTCGCGATGCGGATCAAAAAGGCCCCGGACATCCAAAACTGGCTCCACAAATAAAATTCCATTTCCGGTATTATCCAGTTGAAACTCTTGATACAAATCATTCACTACTTTGTCTATTAAATCGCTTGGCATAAGCATCATAACCAGTTCCTTTTCTGGTTCGACTTCCATACCTAAAAATTTTACCGTGTACTCTGAACCAGTTCCCCGACCGTGCATGATCGTGCCACCTTTGACGCCCGATTTGCGTGCAACATCCATAACATCTTCGGCCATGCCACGATTGACAACCACCGTCAGCTTTTTGTACATGCTCTCTCCCTCCATACTTTGCACTGTATTCCAAGTGCCCAGCTTATTGTTAATTATTTGGCCTGTGGTTAACACAGGTGCCATATAGGCAATTCCATGGCCGCGTTCATCAAGATGGAGCTTTTTAGTAAAAACATCTAGCACTTCTTTTGCTTTTTCTTTTTCAAGTAGAATATGCACGATTTCCTTTTTCTGACTCTTTATCCCCAACAAATTTAAAGTTGCACTTTTTACTGTACCTTTACCAAGTACTATAATCCCGCTGCGGATGCCGTTCTCTTTAGCGATATGGACAAATTGCTGACATTGATGTTCACTTAGGATGAGTGTCATTATCAGAAACGGCTTTTCAATGTCCGGTTCATTCAGTTGTTTATCCATGAGTACCTCCTATTGATTGTTTTTTTGAAATATCAGTATTAGATGCCTTGTGCGATTTTGCGTGGTAGAGTAAACCTAGTAATTCGATTGCTATAATCGGCATCATGGCAACTATTGCTATCATACCAAACCCATCTACTATGACATCAGCTGTCGGAATTTGCGCAGCGATGCCCTGAACAAAGGCAAGGGAGAAGGTAGCTGTCATTGGCCCTGAAGCTACACCACCTGCATCAAATGCCATACCCACAAACAAGTCAGGTATAAAGTAAGCCAATAATAAGGCGAGACCAAACCCAGGCAGCAAATACATCCATAGCTGGATACTAGGTATGAGGATCCTCAAGGCAGACATAAAGATTGACAGACCAACTGCTACAGATAAAAAAATGAGAACCAATTTGCGTTTGACTGATCCTCCGGTGACATCTTCCACCTGATGCGTTAATACATGAACCGCGGGCTCGGCCAAGACCGTAGTAAGTCCGAGTAGCAAAGCTAGAAGGAGAACAGGAATACTTGAATCCATCGAAGCAAGCTGTATTCCCAACTGGGAGCCCACTTCCATAAAACCCCCATTGACACCCAATAAAAATACTACAAGCCCTATAAAAGTAAAGACGATACCTCGAACAATATCGATTACCTTTCTCTTTTTGTGTTTAAAGAAAAACACCTGAAATATTATATATGCGATAATAATCGGCAGCAACGTCAAAAAAGACTCCCATGCAATGTGAAATAGTTTGGAACCATATGTATCCAATAGATTAGTGTTAATTATGTCTGTTTCCGGCAAAGTACCGTCCAGTTTACCGCGTTCCAGAAAAAGACCTGTAATCAATACTCCGAGGATCGCACCTGTCGAAGAAATACCTACCAACCCAAAACTGTCGGCTTCACTCAACTTGCTGTCTTTTTTCATAGAGGAGACTCCGGCAGCCAATGCAAGCATTAAAGGAACCGTAATCGCACCTGTCGTGGCCCCAGAAGCATCAAATGCAATAGCCAGAAAATCAGATGATGAAAATAATGACAGAATTAAGATCAAAGCATATGCGCCAGTAAACACAAATTTCAGTCGAATATTCTTAAGGATGCGTAGCATTCCGATGGTCATCATCATTCCAATCCCAACGGAAACAGCAATTACCATTAAGGTGTTATCAAACTGACCGGAAGTCACGCGGTCGACTTGCTTAGCAAGAATGTGTAGGTCCGGCTCTGCGTAGGAAATAAAAAAACCCAAAATCAAACTGACCGTAATGATCACTGCGTAGCTATTTGAATGAGTAATTGTATGTCCAATACCATGCCCAATCGGTTCAAGCCCCTGATCAATTCCAAACAGGAATACCGTTAGTCCGATAATTACAAGAGCAGAGCCGATGAGAAAGGCATATAGCATATGCGATTCCAATGGACTTATGGTAAAATGGAGTATCAAAACAATAACAGTAATCGGTAATACTGATGTCAGTACCTCTTTTATTTTTGCAGTTAACTCGCTCAAATCATCACCACTTTTATACTAAACACTCATTAAAAACCAACTAATACTAAATTCAATCAAATATAGTGTTATATTTGATTGAATTTAGTATTACACCTCCAACAAGCACTGTGAACATTATATCACAAAAAAATGAAAAATTCTATGAATAAATAAAAATCCATTATAACACCCAGACCGGGGTGAATAGACAAATTAAATGCAACCCCGAAAATTTGAATACCCTAACCGATGAAAAATAAAATTGCATTAATGCTTTGGTCACAACACAAAAACGGTTAACAGTTGACTTTTTAACGAAATAAATACGGGTAAATAACGGCGAGATGCCACAAAGCGTCTCTGGATTTCACTACTCGACATCGCAATCGTTCGGAGGGATGACAGTATCGTGTTTCGGTTCAAGAGCGGAAAGGAAATTATACAGTGAATTGTCTGTAGCATAAATACAAGGTAAATGACACTCCATTTTGCTTTGACAGAGTATCATTTCCTGTTTATACTATTCCTTATTTAAAATATTGACAAACTTTTTTTGTCAATAGCGGCCGCAATCAGCGGCCGTTATAAGGAAAATAGTATTTACTAATTCGCAATTAATGAAATTTTTCTAACGCGAATTAGTATTATATTGCGTTTATCATCATACTTACCGAAGGTGATCTTAAATTTAGAAGAATTTATAAAACCGCAAGTTCCGCTTTCAACAACTTGATTTTTGATTCAATTTTATTTATGACCGCAATAAATGCATCATCGGGCTTTCCGGTCGGATCATCTAAACCC
>JAAZFB010000051.1 GCA_012511915.1 Clostridiaceae bacterium | reverse complement strand
CAGGTGCTCTTATCTGTTTGGTAAGAGCACTTTTTTTTATCTGATCAATTTTACACCGGAATAAAATGAGAAAACTACCGGATTTAATCTGAGAATTTATCCTGAGATAATTTTAGAAACTACAATATTATCAAATAGCCGGAGGTTTAAATGGTGGATATTCGATGGCTCCAAATGCGCAGATAGATGCAGTACAAGTACAAAAAGATATTAACTATTCTACCTTGAATAACAGCAATCCATATACCTCTTTTAATCAAATTTCTAACCTGAAAAGTGTTACTGCATCCGATCCGGTTGATATGGCCGGAGGGGCATTTATCGATAACCATGTTGATCTCGCAACAGCCGGAGAATTTCCAATGGCATTTACACGGCAATATTCGAGCAATAAAAATCTTGAAAAAACCATGTTAGGGTACGGATGGGACCACAATTATAACATAAATTTATCCGTAAGCAGCAATAGTGATGCTGTCATGGGCAGCAGGAGGGCAATAGATGCAGTTCCACTAATCGTTGCAATCTATTCAAGCGTTAAACTAATAGCATACGCGAATGATGCCAGAAACTGGACGATAAGATCTATGGTCGCACATTGGGCAGTTGATCAATTGTTTAATAACTCCGTTACTATTTCCTTTGGAAATAAGACTATGGAATTTGTAAGATTGAGTGATGGGAGTTACAGTGCGCCACCGGGCATAAATGCCGAACTCACAAAAAATTCTGACGGAACATATACAATGGCCGAGCGTTCAGGCACAACTTACAAATTTAATTCTGACAATAAAATAGAGGAAATAACGGATATTGATGGAAATAAGACACAATTTTCGTACCAGGCTGATAAGAAACTTCTTTTAGTAAGAGATGATTATGGACACTGGTTTTCATTTGGATATCTTGCATCCGGAATGTTATCATTAGTAACAGACCAAAGTTCACGGTCGGTAAGATATACATATGATACAACAGGAAATCTTGTTTCATTCAAGGATGCTGAAAGTAATGACTGGGCTTATACCTATGATGCCCGGCATAGATTACTGACTAAAAAAGATCCTCTCAACATTGTGACTATAACAAACGTATATGATGGAGATAAAGTATCTAAGCAAAAAAGTCCATTACAGAATGGGACACTTGCCATCGACAAATTCTATTTTTCAGGTTATAGAAACATTCTGGAGAACGATTCAGGTAAACAGACTGTTTATACATTTGATTACAAAGGCCGTTCCATTGCAATTCAGGACCATTCAGGAAATACTACCACACAGGTGTACGATGGTGAAAACCATACGGTTGAAAGTACGGATCAGTGTGGAAGAAAAACCAGTTTCGTATATGACGGGAACAATAATTTAGTGGAAATTTCAAGAGATTCCACCAATAAGGCTTTGTTCAAGTACGATGAAGATTTTAATCTAATTGAAAAAACAGATGAAATGGGACGCAAAACAAGCATGAATTATGATTCAAAACGACATCTTATGCAACAGACAGTATATCCAGACAAAAACTGGCAGATAAATACCAGTTATACATATTATAGTAATGGTTTACTCAAAACTGCAACAAATTCAAAAGGTGTCACAGAGACATATTATTATGATGGAAACGGTAATAAAATAAGTTCAAAATACGGAAGTAACCCTGAAATAAATTATGAGTATAATTCTTATGGTATGCTGACAAAAGTAACCGACCAGTTAAACGCTGAGGTTACTTATACAATAGATAAACGCGGTTTAACTACAGAAATAGAAGATGCTTTGGGCAAAAAGACAGATGTCGCATATTATCAGAATGGCTTGCCTTCTCAAAAAACCGACAGGAATAATAAGACGACAAACATCACTTATACACCATCCGGAGAAACAGATACTGTTTCTTACCCTGACGGACATCAGGCTATATACACTTATGATAATCTTAATCAGCTTGTATCCATAACAGACAGCACTTATACAACAACTTTTCAATATGACGAAATCGGCAGGATAATCAGCACAACCGATATGCAAATGTTTACAGTTAAAAGCCAGTATTACCCTGACGGACAACTTAAAAAACTGATCTATCCTGGAAATTTCAGTGTAGAATATACTTACGACAATTTTGGCCGATTGCAGAATGTTCAGGATTCCCTGTCCAACACATTCGCGTCATATAGTTATGATGCATCAAACCTTATCAGTGATATTCAATTCGGTAATGGTAACGAAACCGTATACCAGTATGATGGCGCAGGCAGGATGATCGGGTTGACTCACGTTGATACGGCAGGTGCTTTTGCGCAATATAATGCATTGCTTGATGAAATGGGGTATCCGGTAAGCATTACCGAGAATTTTCCATGTTCGTCTGTTGCTGATTCCAGCAATGTTTCTTATACTTATAATACAAACGGAACCCGACTTACTTCAGCCGGCGGCAAAAGCATGACTTATGATAATGAGGGTCAGACAACCGCCAAAGGTTCTGTAAACTATACCTTTAATGTGAGACATCAGTTGGTAACCGTAACCGGTTCGGGATACAGTTACCAGTATACTTATGATGAAACAGGACACCGTGTAAAAGCAGTCCGCAATGGTGTTACTACAAAGTATATTTATGGAAACGGCAGCCGGATCCTTGCAGAAGCCGATTCTGCCGGAGTTATCACAAGATACTATATTTACGGACACGGTCTTATCGGGTTTTATGTGCCTGGCACCGGGTATTTTACTTGTCACTATGATATGT
>JAAZFB010000478.1 GCA_012511915.1 Clostridiaceae bacterium | reverse complement strand
CCTATAAGACGAACCTCTTTGTCTCTAATCCTTTCGTTAATTAATAGCTCCTTGCTAATAACATTACACCTCCAAATTAATTAATAAATGAAATGCAAAAAAGCAGATAGCACAAACCATCCGCTCTATTAACAATCAACTCTTAAAGCACTACGCCGTAAGGTGAGAAGTAATTGCGAACAACTTCTGCTTTGCATTATTCAATTGCAACGCTATATTAGCACATGATTAACCGTTTGTCAATATGTTTTTTCCTTTTGTTACAAATTTGCAAACATTGGCGTTGATAAATACCTTTCCCCCGTGTCCGGCAAAATAACTACTATAGTTTTACCCGCATTTTCTTCACGTTTTGCAATTTTTGTTGCAGCCCAGAGCGCCGCACCTGAAGAAATTCCAACTAATATCCCTTCGATTTTTGCTAATTGTGCACCGGTTGCATAGGCATCTTCGTTTTTAACAGCTACTACCTCATCATAAACATTTACATTCAGTGTTTTTGGTACAAAGCCTGCGCCAATCCCTTGTATTTTATGTGTGCCCGCTTTACCTTCAGTCAATACGGGAGAGCCTGCCGGCTCGACCGCAATTACTTTAATGTCCGGTTTTTGTGTTTTTAAATATTCACCGACACCCGTTATTGTTCCGCCCGTTCCTACACCCGAAACAAATATATCGATGTCCCCTTCAGTATCCTCCCATATTTCAACCCCTGTTGTTTGGAAATGTGCTTTTGGATTGGCGGGATTTTCAAACTGTGAAGGTATAAAGCTGTTTTCAATTTCGTGTGCCAATTGTTCTGCTTTGTCGATTGCGCCTTGCATGCCAAGCGCCCCGTCCGTCAAAACAAGCTCCGCCCCATATGCTTTAAGTAAACTCCTGCGTTCCACACTCATGGTATCGGGCATGGTGAGAATAATTCTATAACCATAGCTTGCGGCAATGCTTGCTAAGCCTATCCCGGTATTGCCGCTTGTTGGCTCTATTATTACCGCACCCGGTTTTAAAGTACCCTTGTTTATCGCCTCGTTTATCATGCTTTTTGCGACTCGGTCTTTTACGCTGCCTGTTGGGTTAAAGCTTTCTAACTTCGCGATAATGGTAGCTTGTAATTTATTGTTAGCATTATACCGCGACAACTCCATAAGCGGCGTATTCCCTATTAGTTCGGCAACGTTCTTTAAGATTTTCATATCTAACCACCATTAACCTTTCCGTCTAATATTAATTTTCTCCATCTATATGGTATTTTCCCAACGGCATATTCGAAAAATCCGTTTTAGTAATAAACTCAAGAGCGTCGTATATTTTTTCTAATCCCCTGTAATTTTTTATGTTGCTTATTGAATCACTTTACGATTTTCATACAAGTGTCTATCTACCGGAAAAGCTTTTTCACAAACTGCTGGCCATCTCTTTCCCACACACAAATTATAAGATGTGTTAATACGTATGTCAAGGTGTTTTTTTAGTTTACCTGTTCGTATAGAGATAAAAACACATGAAAAAATAAGATAGAAACACCGAAAGAAACACCGAAACCAAATAAAAACAAAAATGTATTGAAAAATCTTTTAATTTTTGTTATAATAGTAAAAAGTGTTTATTCTTTTTTTATTTGTATTAATACTATTTATCAGTTTCAGGGCAACAACGCAGCAGGGCGGCACAAGGCCTGTAAATTTGCCTCGGTTTTGCAGTTGAATAGTATTATAAGCAGATACAGACTTTTCACATTACCAAGAAAGGTTAGGATTTTAATTAATGAAAACTGCCTCTGAATTGTGGGCTGCGGCTATACCGTATATTAAAAAAAATGTCTCTTCAACCGGCTTTGCGACCGCTTTCACAAAGGCGTTTCCTTCAGAAATTGCCGATAATACCTTTGTAATTTCCGTTAAACACGATGTCTATCGGGACATGCTTGAAATGTATCGTGACGTTATTCAAGATGCTATTGCCCTGGTAAACGGCGAGGCTATGCATGTTGATATTGTTAACACCGGCAATTTGGAAAAAAAAGAGGGCATTAAATCAAAAGAAAAGGGCGACAATGTTTTAAATCCTAAATTTACATTTGATAATTTTATTATAGGTAACAATAACGAGTTCGCTTGTGCTGCCGCTTTTAACATTACAACGGGCGCAGTTTCTGATTTATACAATCCTCTTTTGATTTACGGCGGGAGCGGGCTTGGAAAAACGCATTTACTCCATGCGGTAGGTAATTCAATTTTAGAAAAAAAACCAAATACAAATGTTTTGTATGTAACCGCTGAAAAATTTATGAACAGTTTTATCGAAGCTATCAGAAACGAAACAAACAAAGCCTTTCGCGAAAAATTTCGTTCGATAGATGTTTTGTTGCTTGATGATATTCAATTTTTCGCCGGCAAAGACGGCACACAGGAAGAGTTTTTCCACACCTTTAATGAGCTTATAAGCAATAACAAACAAATAATGATGACGTCCGACCGGCCGCCAAAAGATATTTATCCGCTTGAAGAGCGGCTCAGAACAAGGCTGTCCGGTGGGTTAACTGCAGATATAAAACCGCCTGATTATGAAACACGTATTGCAATTTTGCAATCTAAAGTACAGTGCGCAAAAGTGGATATTCCGGCAGAAATATTTGATCTTGTTGCACAACAGGTTAAATCAAACATCAGAGAGCTCGAAGGCGCTATTCGAACAATAGTTGCATACAGCGAAATCAGCAAAAAGGATATCGAGCTTGAAACCGCAAACAGAATTTTAAGCGATTATTTTTCTTCTTCCCAAAAAAGAAAAATCGATGCAGACTACATAATAAAGCAGGTAGAGAATTTTTTTAATTTAAATGATGATGTTATCAAAAGTAACCGCCGAAACAAAGAGTTTACATATCCACGTCAAATAGCAATGTATATTTGCAGAGAACTTACACAACTTTCACTTCCTGAAATCGGGAAGGAGTTTGGCGGACGCGACCATTCCACCGTTATTCATTCAATAAATAAGATAAAAGACGCAATGGAAAAAGATTTAGATACAATGAAAACTATTAATAATTTAATAAAAAATATCAAAGATTTTAAAGATTAGTTTTCCACAGACTTTTCATTTTCAACATTTAACATGTTGTTTAAGAATGTGCATAACTTTTCGTGATGTTTTTTGTTTGTTGATTGTGTTAATAAAGGTCTTGTGTTTCCACACATTTTACAACAGCCTTTTTTTGAGTGACTGGTGTTTCGATTTGGGTTTTCCACAGTTTATACAACACCTATAACTATTATTACTTAAATAAATACTTATCCTAGAAGCATAGACGATTTTTTTGTTACTATAATACTCAAAAAAGCTGAGCAATTTTTTTTTGCGTAATCGGAAAAAGGAGGAAATATAATTTGAAAATAACATGTAACAGGGCAATACTTACAGAGGCAGTAAATATTGTCCAAAAAGCTGTTGCGGTACGCTCTACATTATCGGTACTTGAAGGCATTTTAATATCCGCTCACAATGGGAAGGTAACTCTTACCGGTAACGACCTTGAAATTGGAATTGAATGTGTTGTTGGCGCGGATATTGCGATGGACGGAAAAATTGTAGTTAATTCAAGTTTGTTCGGAAATGCAGTCAGAAAACTTACAGCGGAAGATGTTTTAATCGAAACATCGTCTAATAATACAGTTTTGATAAAGAGCGGCAACTCTGAAACAGTACTTACCGGCATAAGCGGGGAGGAATTTCCGGAAATACCGAAGTTTGAAACGGAATACGATGTTGTATTAACACAAAAAGATTTAAAAAGTTTAATAAGCCGAACCATTTTTGCGGTTGGGACAAGCGAAGCAAAATTAATTTTAACAGGTTGCCTGTTAGAAGTTTCGGCCAATAACATAAACATGGTGGCAATAGACGGATTCCGGCTTGCGCTGAAAAAGATAACGACAGAAAGTGAAAGTGTAAGCGGATATTTGGGTGATGTGGGAATTGTAATTCCATCAAAAACATTGAGGGAAATCAACAACATTGCGGTTGATAAAGATGAAAAAGTTATTATCAGATGTTCGCAGAAAAACGCAAGGTTTGAAATAGGCAACATAATAATTACCTCACGTCTGTTAGAGGGCGATTTCATAGACTATAAAAAAATAATACCCCAACAGGTTAAAACACAAGTGAAGGTAGACACAAAAAGGCTGATAGAAGCGGTTGAACGCGCATCTGTTGTTATTACAAGTGAAATAAACAAAAGCCCGGTTTGTTTTAATCTTTCGGACAATACCATAAAAATCACTTGCGAAACAGGCTCCGGAAGTGTTGAAGAATTTGTATCGGTGCAAACAGACGGTGATGGAATAGAAATCGGGTTTAATAACAGATATTTGTTGGACGCGTTGAAAAATGCAGAAGGTGATCAAGTCATCATGCAATTTACGGGGCCGATTAACCCATGTCTTATTACACCCGTTGAAGGGGATAGTTTTAAATATATAGTGTTGCCGGTCAGGCTTAGAACGGAAGACTAAATGGAAAAGAAAAATGTAACGATTAAAGGAAGTTATATAAAAATCGATCAATTATTAAAATTCGTCGGTATGGTAAACAGCGGTGCCGAAGTAAAATATATAATTCAAGAAGAAGTAGTTTTGCACAACGGTTGCAGGGTAAGCCAAAGAGGGAAAAAGGTGAAACCGGGAGATGTTGTGATTTTCAGGGAGACAGAAATTAATGTTTGTTGACGAAATTTTCCTTACAGACTTTCGCAATTACGAAAAAGGGCATTTGACGTTATCGAAAGGGGTAAATATAATTTACGGGCCAAATGCAATGGGCAAGACAAACATTTTAGAAGCGATTTTTCTTATGTGTTATGCGCGTTCACATCGACTTGCCCAAGAACATGAAATGATCCGACACGACAACAAAATAGCAAAAGTTTTGATTAATTTCAATTCCCACAATCGTGATTACCAAGGGGAAATTAAGCTTTCCATCCATAAAAAAAAACAAATAAAAATAAACAGGATACCCATTAAAAAAACAAGTGAGCTTATGGGGTATTTGAATGTTGTAATGTTTTGTCCTGATGACTTACGTATTATAAAAGGAGCACCACGGGAAAGACGAAGGATGATGGATTACGGTATATGCCAAATAAGCAAAAAATACTTTTATTCACTTTCTCAATATACAAAAATTGTTCAGCAGCGCAATAAGCTGCTAAAAGAAAAACCAAACACCGACTCGCTTTGGGTGTGGGATGAGAAAATGCAAAAATACGGCAGCGAAATTATTTTAATGCGAAACGCGTTTATTGATTTAATGCAACGATATGCCATGCCGGTACAAAAAGAAATAAGCGGTGAAAGTATAGAATTGGTTTACAAAAACGGTGCCGACATAAAAGATTTTTCGAGTATTGAGGCAATAAACGAACAATTTAACAACACACTCAGAAAGAACAGAGAACGCGAAAAGGCCTTCGGCACCTCGCTTACCGGACCGCATCGGGATGATTTTGAGATTTACATTAATTCTAAAGAAGCAAAAGTTTATGGCTCACAAGGGCAGCAGCGAACGGCAGTGCTTGCTCTGAAAATGGGTGAGGTGTCAATAATTAAAGAAAAAACAGGGCAAACGCCGATAGTGCTGTTGGATGACGTTTTTTCCGAACTCGATGAAAAAAGGCAAAGTTATTTACTGGAAAATACAAAACAAATGCAAGTCATAATAACATGCACAAGTGTACCGAATTATGCTAATGTAAAAAAAATAAATGTTCAGGATGTGAAAAAGTAGTGTATTTGCATTTGGGTGAAAAAACAGTTATAGAAGCAAATAAGATTGTGGCAATTCTTGATTTAGACAATTCTACAGTTTCATCAATTACCAAAGACTTTTTAAAAAAAGCTCAGGATGGCGGGGTCCTTAAAACTGTAACGAATGAACTGCCAAAGTCTGCAATAATATGTAACGGAAATAAGCAAAAAGAAGTATATTTATCGCAAATATCTGCAAGTACTCTACAAAAACGGGCTTTAAAAATGGAGGTTATCGTTTAATGCCGGAAAATAAAAAAAACACTTACGACGAAACACAAATACAAGTATTAGAGGGAATGGAAGCGGTCAGAAAAAGGCCGGGCATGTATATAGGCTCTACCGAACAAAGAGGCTTGCATCATGTTGTTTACGAAATTGTCGATAACGCCATAGATGAGGCTTTGGCGGGTTATTGCGATTTGATAACGGTTGAAATAAATGCTGACAACACTGTATCGGTAACGGATAACGGTAGGGGAATACCTGTAGGTATCCACCCAAAGTTGGGCATACCTGCGGTTGAAGTTGTTTTTACCGTTTTGCATTCCGGCGGTAAATTCGGTGGTGGCGGGTATAAAGTTGCGGGAGGATTACATGGTGTAGGAGCGGGTGTGGTAAATGCGCTGTCAGAACATCTTGAGGTTGAAATATGCAACGGTGAAAAGGTGTTTAAGCAAAGATTTGAAAGAGGAAAGGCAGTATCACAACTGATGGTGATTGGGGAAACAGAAAAGACAGGTACAAAAGTAACTTTTCTGCCTGATTATCAGATTTTTGAAACCTTTGATTATGATTATGACACGGTATTATCCCGTTTAAGAGAACAGGCGTTTTTAAATGCGGGCTTAAAAATTGTATTACAAGATAAGCGTGGCCAAGAGCCTGTAGTTAAAGAACTGTGCTATGAGGGTGGGATAAGCTCTTTTGTAGGATATATAAACAGAAACAGAGAGGCGCTGCATAAAGATGTAATATTTGTTTCGGGCGAAAAAGATGATTCGATGGTTGAAATTGCAATGCAGTATAACGATAGCTATGTTGAAAATATCGTTAGTTTTTGTAACAACATCAACACAACCGAGGGAGGGACACATGAAACAGGCTTTAAAACAGCCCTTACCCGTGTATTGAACGACTATTCAAAAAGTAACGGTATTTTGAAAGAAAATGATAAAAACCTAAGCGGCGAAGACGTCAGAGAGGGGCTTACTGCTGTAATAAGCGTAAAGGTATTAGAACCCCAATTTGAGGGGCAGACCAAAACAAAGTTGGGAAACAGTGAAGTGCGTGGGTTGGTGGAGAGCACCATCGGTGAAAAGCTGCAAGCCTTTTTGGAGGAAAACCCTTCGGTTGCAAAAACAATAGTGGAAAAAGCAATGACAGCATCAAGAGCAAGAGATGCGGCAAAAAGGGCGCGCGAGCTTACTCGACGAAAAAGTGCGCTTGAGAGTTCTGCGTTGCCCGGCAAGCTCGCGGATTGTTCCGATAAAGATTCAGTCAATACCGAAATATATATAGTTGAGGGTGATTCCGCCGGAGGAAGTGCCAAACAAGGCAGAGACAGGGCTTATCAGGCAATTTTGCCTTTATGGGGTAAAATGCTGAATGTTGAAAAAGCGCGGATAGACAAGGTGTATGGCAATGAAAAGCTAATGCCGGTTATAACTGCCTTAGGTGCGGGCTTCGGCGAAGATTTTGATGTTTCTAAACTAAGATACGGAAAAATAATTATTATGGCGGATGCCGATGTAGACGGTGCACATATCAGAAAACTGCTGCTTACATTCTTTTTTAGGTTTATGCGCCCGCTTGTGGAAAACGGCAACATATATATTGCACAACCACCGTTATATAAAATCGAAAAGGGAAAAACCGTAAAGTATGCGTATAATGACAAAGAGCTTACCGATTTGCAGGAGGAGGTTGGGCAAGGCGCAAAAATTCAGCGGTATAAAGGTCTTGGTGAAATGAACCCTGTACAGCTTTGGGAGACAACCATGAACCCCGAAACAAGAACTATTTTGAAAGTTGAAATGGAGGATGCCGTTGCCGCTGACGAGATTTTTACCATTCTTATGGGTGATAAAGTTGAACCGCGACGTGAATTCATTGAAGAAAACGCCAAAAATGTAAGTAACCTTGATATATAATAATTAATTGAAATAAATATAATACAAATGAAAGGCAAATGGTGCCCAAATGTCAGCAATTGAAAATCAAAAGATAGTACCTGTACAGCTTATACGGGAAATGAAAAAATCATACATCGACTACGCTATGAGCGTAATTGTAGGGCGTGCTTTGCCCGATGTGCGTGATGGCTTAAAGCCGGTACACAGGCGCATATTGTATACAATGTATGAGTCCGGCTATACTCCGGATAAACCATATAAAAAATGCGCTGCCACCGTTGGTGATGTGTTGGGTAAATACCATCCTCATGGCGACGCGGCGGTATATGACAGCCTTGTGCGTATGGCTCAAGAGTTTTCTTTGCGCTATCCGCTTATTGACGGACACGGTAACTTCGGTTCTGTTGACGGAGACCCTGCGGCTGCATATCGTTATACGGAAGCTCGAATGAGCAAGCTTTCGGTTGAAATGCTTACCGAGATTGAAAAAGATACTGTTGATATGATGCCCAATTACGACGAGCAGTGGTTGGAACCAACAGTAATTCCGTCGCGTTTTCCAAATTTGTTGGTAAACGGTTCATCCGGTATTGCGGTAGGT
>JAAZFB010000477.1 GCA_012511915.1 Clostridiaceae bacterium | reverse complement strand
CTTTCATTTTAAGTAGATAACTTATCAAAAAATAAATAAGCGTACCTAAACCGATAATTAAAAATAGAATAACTGCCTGGTAAACTTTGCTTGCAACCTGACAAACAGGCGTAAGGCAAAGGTTTACCCACCACACCACCAAACCCATGAATGAAGCCGTTCCGAAGATCTTGGCTGCTGCTTTGAATAAGGTTCCCCAGTTCAGTCCGCCTATTTTTCTGCTTAAAAGAATAATATTAAGCATAAGTCCTACAATCGCAGCAATAGAGGTTGCCAACGCCAAACCGGCATGAGCCATGTAGCGGATCAACACAAGATTGAGGATTATATTTAAAGTAACGCTTATTAAAGTGACGAGCACCGGTATTTTTGTATCATGCAGGCTGTAGAAAGTGCGCGCTAATAGCCCGTTCAGGGCAACAGCAAGCAAGCCGGGTGAATAGTAAAGCAGGGCAACCGCTGTCATCGCGGTCGCCTTTTCGTCAAATGCCCCACGTTGAAAAAGCATTTGAACAATAGGGATCCGTAAAATTATGAAACCTAGCATCATCGGGGCAAGCAAGAATATCAGCGCCGTAGCAGCACGTTCCAAACAATCTTTGAATTCCAGAAGACTTTCTTTGTTTGCCAGTTTGTTTAGCTGAGGGTAAAAGACGGTAACTAACGCTATCCCGAAAAGACCGGCCGGCATCATAGATAGCTGGTGGGCAAAGTTAAGCGATGATATGCTTCCTTCTGTTAAACCAGAAGCGAGAATGCGATCAACAATGAGATTTAACTCATTGCCAATTATACCTAGTAGAACCGGTATTGTCAGCACAACTATTTCCTTCATGCCAGGATGGTAAAGGATTATATTGTTATCAAAGACCTTTAATTTCAACAGCTGTGGCACCTGGATCAAAAGTTGACACAAATATCCCAGAATCAATGCTATCGCAACCGCAGCTACTCCATATTTATGGCCAAAGCAAAGCGTGGCGATAATCAAAATAATACTGTAGGGTATCCCTGCGGCAGCCGGTATCAAAAAAGAGTTATGATACTGTAAAAGTGCAGTAGCTAGAGATTTTAGCGCAATAAAAGGTACCGCAAATATCATAATACGAGCCAACTTGACCGTTAACAAGAATGTTTCACCGGTGAAGCTTGGAGCAAGCATCTTTACAATATAGGTTGTAAAATTAAAACCTAAAAATATAAATACCAGGGAAATCATAACGGTTCCATAAAACAGCGCTGTCGCCAGTTTGGCAGCTTCTTCGGGTTCATAATTTTTTATCCTGGTATATACAGGAATAACTGTTGCTTGTAGAGTACCGAAAACATTGGCAAATATGATGGTGGGAATAATTATTGCAACAAAAAAAGCATCAGTTTCAAAACTGGCACCAAATGTTGCGGCCAGCGTCATCTCTCGTGCAAATCCAAGTATTTTACTAAAAACAAAGATAACAGAAACCCAAATAAATGATTTTGCGATAGACCTGTAATTTGTCATAAGCAGTATTTTTCCCCTATTTTAGCCCTGGTCGTGCATTATCCTTCTAAACAGTTTAAAGTGTAATTCAGCACTTTTCTCCCATGAATTTTCATGAGCGGCGATAGCTGCATTTCTTGTATATTCGGGTAAATGCTTACCGCCGATTACACGCTTGATCGTGTTGTGCAGGTCATCAATATCGTTTGCTCGACAAATTTGACCAATGT
>JAAZFB010000050.1 GCA_012511915.1 Clostridiaceae bacterium | reverse complement strand
CGAAGAACACTCCGACAAACTCATCACCGCCCCAACGGAAGAGTTTATCCTCTTCCCGGATGGTTCTTCGCATAGTGCCTACAACTTGTTTTAATACTTCATCCCCAGTATAATGACCATAGCTGTCGTTTATTTGTTTGAATAAATCTATATCAAACATAATAATTGCCGGGGAGGACCCGCCAGTCTGGAAATCCGAAAACACCTTTTCAAGAAATTTTGTACCGTATCTTCTGCTGCCGGCCTTTGTAAGCGCATCATAATTAACTTCCGAAGCCATCTTCCCAAGCGCAATGTTGCTGACTTCAAGGTTTTTTAGTTCCCTCTTTGCATAGCGGACTATATTGGTATATATCACTATAATATATGCAATTAAAATGCAAATGACAATGATAACGGCTTGTACACTTAAATGATTAATAGATGAAAACAGCAAATTTTTACGTTGCTTTGACACGAAAAACACATTATCTTGCATTATTTGGGCTTGATAGAGATAATCCGAGGTGCCAAAAATAAACTTTTCATTATTATTATAAATTTTTTTTACATCCGCAACCAAAGCACTGTATTGTTTATCATTTAGCAATTCCACTTCAATTACATCAGATGCAAGTAGCATTGTACTTTCGGTTAAATCAAAAACAAGTCTGTCAAATCCGAGTGTTTGGTTATCGTTTGTAATAAGCGATTGCACAATGCAATAGACATTATTCGGTGTTATATAAAGTTTATAATCGGCGGTTTTGCTTTTGACAAGAGTATCACTTTCAAAGTCAATAAAAATATTATTATTTGGTTGGGAGAACTTTGCTATTTCCGTATTATCGACAAAGCACTGCGCCAAAACTAAGTTTTCAATGCTTTGTGTGGCATATTTATATTTGGGTTGAGCGAATGCTATAAGGTCTGCCATAGTAATTTGATTTTCTTTGTATTCCATAACGTTTTTCTTAATAGCAGCTCTGTCTGACAGGCCTTTTGCATTTTCAACGCTCTTTCGTATGCTGTTTTGGAAAGATTGGTAATTCACCATTGAAATTTGACTGAAGTTATTGATAAGGCTTTTTTCAAGCACATTATTTAGAGGCATGTATACTAAAAAAAATAGCGCAAAAAGACCTATAGTAAGGAGAAAAATAAAAGTTGCGTTAACCCTTCTTATAAATGGTTGTACCGGATGTTTACTAACCGGTGGCTTTGGAATGGTTTTTTGAGACCTGTTCATTTTTTTGCACCTGAACTCCTATTTCTATACACAGCAATGCTGAATAACCGGATAACCAAATACAAGCGGAGTTTTTCCGCCATCCGACTATTCAACACCCTTATACTGAATTCAATCAAATATAACACTATATTTGATTGAATTTAGTATTACATAGAAAAATTACAATATTAGTATAACACTTTATACTAAATATGTCAATGTTCACCATTTTGTTAATTGATACCGGAATATTCAAAAGGGGTGTCGGTCGTGTAGAATCAGACCGCTACAGGAATTTTATGGTTTAACGCGTGGTAATTGTAATCAGAAACTCCGACACTTTGTGCGGTGAATTTATAAAAATCGGATATACTGTTATCTATAAAAAAGGGTGGTGCTTCAAAAGGTTTTTTTTCAATAACTTCTTTTAATAAAGGTATGTGGCGGTCATAAATATGCGAATCTGCAATGACGTGAATAAGATCACCCACCTTCAAATTGCTTACTTGCGCAAACATATGTACAAGTACGGCGTATTGACAGACATTCCAATTGTTTGCAACAAGCATATCTTGCGAGCGTTGGTTTAGAATGGCGTTTAACTTGTTACCGGTTACATTAAATGTAACGCTGTATGCGCAAGGATACAAATTCATTTCATGTAAATCGTTGTGGTTGTATATATTGGTGATAATGCGTCTGCTGTTAGGCGTGTTTTTTAAATCAAACAGTACCCTGTCGACCTGGTCAAACATGCCTTCTTTATATTTGTGCTGTATACCAAGCTGATAACCGTATGCCTTACCTATAGAGCCATTATCGTCTGCCCAAGCATCCCAAATTTTGCTGTTTAAGTCGGCAATATTGTTTGATTTTTTCTGCCAAATCCATAACAGTTCATCTACTGCGGCGGGAATGTTAGTTTTCCTTATGGTTAATATAGGGAATTCGACTGACAAGTCGTATCTGTTTACCACACCAAACAATTTAACCGAGTGTGCACTTGTGCCGTCTTCCCATTTTGGACGGACATCACAATCGGTATCCCAATACCCGTTATTTAGGATATCAGTGCAATTTTTTATAAAGATATTATCGGCTAAGCTCATTATTCCACCCCTATAATGCAACATTTGTAAATCAATTCTATCATACTAAATGGTTGCTTTCAACAACAAATTCGTTTTCACTTGTTTTTTTATTTAACCGGTGTTATAATGTTTTGAGCAGGTATTAATGATGCATATGAAAAACGGGGTTTTTATTATGCCAAGATTTTTTGTTGCAAAAAACCAAATAGCAAAAGACGGTGCTGTTATTGTCGGTACAGATGTCAAGCACATAAGCAATGTATTAAGGATGACATGCGGTGAACAAATTACCCTATGTGATGGTGAGGGTTTTGACTATACTGCGGTAATAGAGAATATTTCAAAGACACAGATAAATGTTAAATTGACTGACAAACAAAAGTCCCTTGCTGAGCCGGATATTAATATTGTGCTTTATCAAGCTGTTCCTAAAAACGCAAAGATGGAATACATTATTCAAAAGTGTACCGAATTGGGTGTTGCAGAAATTGTTCCGGTTATTTCGAAAAGATGCATTGCAAGGTCGCCCGAAAAGTATACCAGATGGCAAAAGATTGCACAAGAGGCGGCAAAGCAAAGCGGCAGGGCAATTATACCCCAAGTAGCACAGGCAATACATTTTTCCGAGGCGGTTTTGCAAATGTCAAAAGCGGAAACCGCAATAATGTTTTATGAGCAAGAGCAAAAAACCGGGCTCAAAGATGTTATAGGGAACGGCGAATTTTCGCAAATAGCAATACTTATCGGCCCCGAAGGCGGTTTTGAACCCGCCGAAGTATTGTTTGCGCAACAAAATAATATTCATATCGTAACTTTGGGAAAACGCATTTTACGCACCGAAACAGCTGCTGCCGCGGTAATTCCCATAATAATGTATATTAAAGGACAGATATAGGAGGAGAAAAACTTGAGTAATAACAAACCAATTACCGACAGAAGAGTGAGAATATCAAAAAGCGAAAAAATTGCAAATGATTTTTTATTGCAGTTTGCGTATGCAATTGCTGCCTCTATTTTGCTGCTTTATATCTATAACGCCAGCCTGTTCAAATATGGTGGTAATTTGGGAAGTGCAATGCCGAAAATCTTATGGGTGCTGTTTGGTTTGGCGGCAGCCGGAGGGATAGTATTTATAGTTTTATGGAGACTGAAAAAAGTTAACGGATATAAAATTGCCGCGATTTATTCGTTTTCAACCGCTGCAGGATTTTTTTGGTGTGTTGCGTTGCAGCCTTTTTTCTATTTCTTAAAGAGGCTTAATCCGTTTCTGGAAAATTCTATAATTACAAGTTGGATAGTATCTGCTCTTGAATACTTAGCGAATACCAAACGGCTTATGGAAATGTTATTTATTTTAATCGGTGTATCTTTAGTAGTAGAAATTATCGTTTATCTATACCGCATGAAAAACATAAAAAAGCCAAAGACTAAGCAGATAAAAAAAATAGGGAGTGTTGAATAATTGGGGATGTGGTATTTGCCGCATAAAATTTATGCCATACAAATATTCAACACTTTCAAATAATATAACAGAAAGTAGCGATTTCATATGAGCATACAGTCTTTTACCATAAAAAAAGGTGTAAATCTGCATCACATTAACACAAATAAATTTAAAACAACATCCCTCGGCTTTTATTTTCATCGTCCTCTTACTATGCAAGAGGCAACAATAAATGCATTGCTTTCTAATGTAATCAAAAGAGCTTGCCCTTCATATCCGGATACCGCACAACTTAGCAGACGTCTTGATGAGCTTTACGGCGCAATCCTTGATTGCGGAGTGCGCAAAAAAGGTGATTTGCAAATTATCCATATTAATTTTGAGTTTATTAATGAGGCTTATATAGCAAACAAACAGGGCATTACAGAAAGCGTATTTTCACTTGCCCAAGAAATTGTAACGGGGCAAACGAGTTTTTCCGAACAACACGTTATGCAGGAAAAGGAGAGCTTGCGGCGGCTTATATTATCGCTTATTAACGACAAAAGAAGTTATGCTAATATGCGTTGCATTGAAATAATGTGTGAAAATGAGCCTCACGGTGTAAGGGAACAAGGTGTTGTAGAACAGATAGATGAGATAAGTCAAACGCAATTATATCAGCATTATAAAGATGTGTTATTGACAAGTCCGGTTGATGTATTTATATGCGGAGACATCGATATAGATTGGGTACGACAGCGGTTAGAGCAAATGTTTTCGAATACAAACTGTGAAAGTCCGCATTATCCTAAGACGCAAATTATAAAAGCCGCAAACCAACTAAAAAGGGTAACTGAAACTGAGAACATTGCCCAGGGGAAACTAAGTAGTGGGTTTAACACCGGTATAAATATCACAAGCGAAAGATATCCTGCACTTGTTATATTTAACGCATTGTTCGGAGGAGGTCCGTATTCTAAGCTGTTTAATAATGTGCGTGAAAGGCTTTCCCTTGCATACTATGTATCATCAAGAGCAGAAGCGTTTAAAGGGTATTTATCCGTTAATTCGGGTATAGAAGTTGCTGATTTCCAAAAGGCGTTTGATGAAATTATGTTACAGCTAAAGCACATACAAAACAACGACATTACAGAAGATGAATTATCCGCCGCCGTTTTAACAACGGTGAATAGTATTAAGTCAATTGCCGACAGTGCCGCCATGATGGAGGATTATTGGTTAGGACGGCTGCTTATGGGCTCACAAATCGACTTTGACCAGTTTGTCGAACAAGTTAAAAATGTTGCTGCAAAAGATGTTGTTGATATTGCCAAAGATATTGTGCCGGATACGGTATATTTTTTAAAAGGAAAGGAAACACAAAGCGCATGATGGAATTTGAAAAGATACACAGTGAAACGCTTAATGAAACACTATACCGCACAACACACAAAAGCGGTTTGAAAATATATGTGTTGCCAAAGAAAGGGCATAACAAAAGTTATGCAAGCTTTTCGGCGCAGATTGGTTCTGTTGATAACAAGTTTATTGCCCCGGGCGATAAAATGGCAACCCAAATACCCGATGGCGTGGCACATTTTCTAGAACATAAACTGTTTGAACAACAAGACGGGGGAAATGCATTTGATAAATATAGCAAGACGGGTGCATCCGCAAATGCATATACCAGTTTTAATTTAACGGCGTACATCTTTTCAACGACCAATGCTTTTTACGATAACCTTGAAATACTGCTCGATTTTGTTGATAAACCTTATTTTACCGCAGAAAATGTCGCAAAAGAACAGGGCATAATAGCTCAGGAAATACGGATGTATGATGACGATCCTTCGTGGAGGGTATTTTTTAATCTTTTGCGTGGAATGTATGTAAAACACCCGGTGCGTAACGATATTGCCGGAACGGTAGAGAGTATCTCTGAAATAACCGCTGATGTTTTGTATAAATGCTACAATACCTTTTACAATCCGTCAAACATGATGCTGTTTATCTGCGGGGATGTTATTCCCGAAAAGATTGAGTATTATGCAGATAAATATGTTACCGCAAAGCCGGCCGGGGTAATTGAACGATTATATCCCGATGAGCCGGCTAAAATTAATAAAGATTATATCGAACAAAAGCTGAGTGTTGCATCACCAATTTTTTTACTTGGATTTAAAGATGCAGAAAACAATTTAAACGGTGCCGATATGCACAAAAAGCAAATAATAACAGAGGTGCTGCTTGAAATGCTGCTCGGCAAAGGTAGTATGATTTACAATGAATTATATGAGCAAGGCTTGATAAATGACAGGTTCGAAGCGGAGTTTTCTTGCGAGATGCATTATGCACACTCGATAGTAGGCGGAGAAAGTGTTAACCCCGACAAAGCAAGGGAAATTATTTTATCCGGCATAAAAAAGGCGACGTTACGTGAAGATGAATTTGAACGCTGCAAAAAGGTGCTGATAGGCGACTTTTTACGACTATTTAACAGTGTTGAAGGTTTATCAAATGCATTTGTCTCTAGTTTGTTTAAAAATGTTGATATATTCGAATTTCCTTCTATCTGTGAAGCTATTACCTTAACAGAGGCGCAAGACAGATTGAAAAACCATTTTAATGAGAAAAATAGCGTAATGTCGGTTATCCGTCCGTATTAGTGCCTTATTTTGAAGGTTTCCCATTATCATTATGTGTTTTCTCTATTAACTCATGCAGTGTTTTGAGCACTTGATTTATTGAGCCGACATGGTCAATAATTCCATGGTTTACTGCTTCCTCTCCAAATAGTATTGTGCCGACATCGTTTGCTAAAACACCTGTTTGGCGGATAAGGACATTAAATTGTTCTGACGATATTTTTGAATTTCTAACTATAAAATCTATTACACGTTCTTGTACCCTGTTGAAATAATCGTATGTTTGGGAAGTGCCGATCACCACACCACTCATTCTGATGGGGTGTATGGTCATTGTTGCGCTTGGCACAATAAAAGACTGTTTTGCCGCTACCGCTAAGGGGACACCTATACTATGTCCCCCTCCAAGTACAAGGGATACCGTTGGCTTGGACATACCGGAAATCATTTCGGCTATGGCAAGTCCCGCCTCTACATCACCGCCTACTGTGTTAAGCAGTATTAGCAGACCTGCAATTGTATTATCATCTTCAATTGAAACGAGCTGTGGTATTACGTGCTCGTACTTGGTGCTTTTGGTTTGGGGTGGTAACATGGTATGCCCTTCAATTTGCCCGACTATCGTAAGGTATTGGATTTTGTGAGCAGAATTTTTTGATTCAATCAAACCGTTGTCTTTCTGGTTTTCGGTTGCCTGATCGTTACTTGTTTCAGCGTTTTCTTCAGAGAGGATATTTTTCAATTTATCACTACCTTCCATAATATATTATTATATTTGAGTTTCCCCATTTTTTTGAATAAAAACCGTTACAACCGTTACCATATGTGGAAGAAGTGAAAATTTGAAAATGAAACTTACTGTATTTGTGGATAACTCCAAGTGCAAAGTCTGATATATAAAAAATATAAAGAAAAATGCAAAAAAAT
>JAAZFB010000476.1 GCA_012511915.1 Clostridiaceae bacterium | reverse complement strand
TTGTCCGATCCATACGTCATTGCCGATGATGGTATCACCTTTGAAAGGCAAGTCTTCCAACGCTGGCGTCGCTTTCTCCCAGCCGTGACCCATAATATTAAAAGGATAAGTTGTAACGCTGCACATTCTGTGATTTGCACCGTTCATTACAAATTCAACACCTTTCGCAATAGCGCAGAATTTTCCGATGATGAGCTTGTCACCTAAAAATTCATAATGATGCGTAACGTGCTCTTCGAACCGCTCCGGACCATCAGGATCGCTATAATAAGTATAGTCACCAACGATAATATTTGGGCGTTTAATTATATTTTTGATAAAACATAGACTTTTTATATTTTCATTTGGATAAATGGCGTTAGAGTCAGGGCCATACTGCATGGGGAAAACCTCCTTCTTTAGGTTGCATCAAAACATAACGCATAGAACCGTCCCCATTTCCTTGTTTGTTTGTCCGCCTCTCTGCTGCCTTAACTTGCTTGCGTTGTACCGTCCCCTGTGTTCATTGACCTTTTGTTATCAATACGATCAAAACGACTTGGAAAATATTTGCGGCGAAATGCGATATCGTGCTAATCCATGAGTTCTTCGACTTATGAAATACAACTCCATATAAAACACTGTTTATGAGAGTAAAGACAAGCCCGAATAAAACAACGGCCATATCCCCTTGCTTATAGTGTCCAAGGGTAAATAAGAAGGAAGTTACAAGTACCGTTGGGATAATCGGCAGTACCTTGCTGAGCCTGTTTTGGAAAAATGCCCTCCACGCAATTTCCTCACCTAAGGCAAAAACCAAAAACATAATGAAAGACTTGACACTGATTTCTATCTTCACAAACGCTCCGGCCCTCAATGTTTCATATCTTATATATTCGGGCACAAACAATACCGACAGCAAAACGCATACAGCGCCCATGACGATCGGCAGGACAAGCCAAATCCATATTTTCTTGTCCTTCAAACCCCCGCCGATTGCCTTAAAATCAAGGCCGCTTCCTTGCATCGGCTGCCTTTCAATCGCTTTGCAGACGAAGAAAAAGACGATTCCAAGAATAATCGCTGCAGACGACAGATTTAACTCAAATAAATTTGTAAAAGAGACGATTGCCATGACAACCATGATTACTATAGCCATCAAAAATGATTTTTTCGTGTTTTTCATAACTTTTCTTCCTCGATTTTCTGTTTTTATTACTCACAAGGGAAGACAGGGCATTTTCATACGCTGCTTTCCACAAAGGATCGTGCGGAACAACTGTGACAAACTTTCTTAACCCTCCGATCTTATATTGACATCTGATTATAAAATCCTCCCTTGCTTATCTTACCAACTCAAATTATTATATGATAAAGCTTCCCGGAGAATCAAATCCTCCGAAGATATCTAAGGATAGGCGATCTAATTTGACATCTAACCCGACCAAATCACCATTATACTGATTATAGTATTGAAACCCACAATACAATCAAGGCATCATACACACCATGAGCAATGATTAAAGAAAGCAGGGTACACCCTTTGATTTTTTCTCTGAATATACAGTAAACTAATCCAATAAACGCCGTCACGAAAACCTGAATGATATTCCCGTTGAATATGTGAAACAGGCCAAACAGCAAAGATGATATAATGATAGCAAACCATTTGGAGTTCTTAATTTGCAGTAATTTTTTAAATATGTAACCGCGAAAGACCAATTCTTCTGCGAGAGCAACTCCTAGTATTCGATAGATAAATTCATAAGCAAATTGCCATGTTTGCGTATAAGCATAGTCTCCGGCCACATCTTTATAACCAAGAATAATGGGAAGTACGGTTAAAATTATTGACATTGAAATCGCAAGCAATATCCCTATGCCTATTTGCGACGGGATCTTTTCTTTTTCAAAGCCCATACTGCTGAGCTTTTCCTTGTACACAACCATTAATATCGCTGGAACAAGGAAAAATATCCATTGCGTGACTATCATTAAAATCATGCGTAATGGCAATGAAAACGACATCAGTAAATGTTGATTAAACATAAACAAACCAAACGCCGCGACAAATGTGCCACAGGTGGCTATAATAAGCTGTATTATTGAAGATTTGGTTTTTAGTTTCAATACCTTTGAATTATTGTCCATATCCAAACTCCTTTTTTCATTAATAAAGCTTAATTTTATAATATCCAACCTGACCACACAACCTCGGCA
>JAAZFB010000475.1 GCA_012511915.1 Clostridiaceae bacterium | reverse complement strand
GGTATACAGTTTGTTGCTGTTACCGATTCAAATTTTACAGACAATGCACAAGTAAAACGTCATATTGTGCCAGTCAATTCGAGAGTACAAGGCTACATTCAAGAAATTAGGTTTCAGGAGTATAAACATGTAAACAAAGGAGATACACTTCTTGTGGTTGACAATAGCGAATATCTGTTTCGCCTGGCACAAGCCGAAGCAAACTATGCGAATGCTATTGCTGGCAAAGAGGTGATGGGTTCTACTATAAGCACAACTTTCAACAATCTATCAGTCTCAGATGCTGGTATCGAAGAGGTGAAAGTGAGACTTAACAATGCGGAAACAAATTTGAAAAGATATAAAAATCTGCTAGATCAAGAGGCTGTTACACAAGACCAATACGACAGAATGAAAACTGAATATGATGCTACTAAAGCGAGATACGATATGATAGTTAGACAAAAGCAATCAACAGCATTAATGGGTGAAGAACAGACAAAACGCCTATCTCAGAATGAAGCGAATATCAAACAAGCAAAAGCAGCTTTAAATATTGCTCAACTCAACTTGTCTTACACAGCTATTGTAGCACCATGTAGCGGTATAGTGGGTAGAAAAGTTTTGCAGGAAGGACAGTTGCTCCAGCCTGGACAGTCTATTGTAAGTATAGTAGATGATAGTCAAGTTTGGATAATTGCCAATTATAAAGAGAAGCAAACCAAAAACATAGCAGAAGGCGATGATGTGAAAATCGAAATAGATGCTATTGATGGCATTACATTCAAAGGAACAGTGGTTGCTCTATCCAATGCTACAGGTTCGGCATTTTCTCTTGTCCCAACTGACAATTCAGCAGGTAATTTTGTAAAAGTAGAACAACGTATTCCAGTCCGAATCGAATTGACTTCTGAAAATACGGCAGAAAACATCAATAAGTTAAAAGCAGGTATGAGTGCCGAAGTATATATAGAAGCAAAAGAAAAAGGATGATACCACAAGGGAAATATCGCATTATGGCTTTTAAGGATTTTGTTCCCGACAAGCTGCGATTTATAATACTGCTATTAACAGCTATTGTTTTTCAGTTTTCGAATAGTATTTATCTCACCAATCTCAATGAGGTAGTTGGAGGTAAGGCACTTACTGTTGAAGATGTGAAGCTGATAGCAAGTGCATCGTTTATAGGTATGACAATGATTTTTCCGATTCTGTTTCGGATAAAATTTCGCTTCATGTCTCGAACGATTTTATTAACATCATCCATGGTAATTATCGTTGGAAATCTGATTTGCTTATATTCTGACAATGTGCTGGTACTGCTTGTCACCTCTCTTTTTGTTGGTATGTTTCGTATGATCGGCACCTTCGAGTGTTTGTCTAGTATACAGTTGGTAATAACACCCAAACGCGATTTTACGGTGTTCTTTTCGGTTGTTTATCTAATCGTTCTGGGGTCTATTCAATTATCGGGTCTGTTAAATGCTGAAATTTCCACTTTATATAGTTGGAAATATATGTATGTATTGATAATCAGTCTTCAGCTTTTGGTTATGGCTGTCTTATGGTTCTTGTTACGTCCTATTCGGTTGATGAAGAAACTGCCTCTCTATCAGATAGATTGGTTGGGTATGGCACTGTGGACATTACTTTTACTGACTCTCAATTTTATATTTGAATATGGTAAACGTCTCGATTGGTTCGATTCGATGTATATCCGATTGGCTACAGTTGCATCTATTTTCTTATTGGTTTGTGCTGTTCAGCGTATGATAGGATTACGCAGACCCTTTATATTGCCTGCCATATTCAAATACAAAAATCTACTTAGATCTTTGCTTCTATTAGCTGTACTCCAAATATTTTTGAGTACATCCAGCGTCATTATGAATGCATATACAGGAGGTGTTTTGCATTACGATACTTTTCATAATACGTCTCTCAATTGGGCAGTATTTGTCGGAGTTCTTTTGGGTGCAGCCTTTGCCTTCTATTGGGTGTCGATATATCGAGGACCTTACAAGACTATTTTCTTTATAGGTTTTCTTTGCTTTGTCTTGTTTCATTTCATTCTGTTCTTTACTTTTCAGCCAGATATTTCTAAAATGGATTTATGGCTACCTTATGTTCTTAAAGGTTTTGGGTATGTGGCATTATACATTAGTATCGCATTGTATGCTGCCGAAGGAATACCATTTCCTCACTTTTTTGGGAGTTTAACTATTTTAGGATTTGTGCGTACAGCTTTAGGTGGTACAATGGCAAATAGCTTATGTTCTAATGTGTTGCAGTTTCTGCAAAAGAGAAATTTAATTGTTTTATCACAAGAAATTGATTTTGTAAATCCAACGTCTAACTATGTTTATAACAATGTCTTAAATAGTTCGATATCTACTGGACAGACCATGGAGCAAGCACATATAGCAGCTACTCAGGCTTTGTATGGTAATGTAAATATGCAAGCTATGCTATTGAGTTGGAAAGAAATATTTGGAGGAATAACTTTATTTGGAGTATTGTTTTTGCTCGGTATTCTATTTATGCATTATGCGAATCCATCGTTTAGACAGTTACCTCAATTTAGTAGTATCTGGAACTATATGTGGAAAAAGGGGTATAGGAGAAAATAGCATGCTAGGTTGTTGTAGCTTTTCATAACAAAATGGAAACCATTGAAAAATTGTGTTTACATTTACAGCGTAATAAGCAAGTTAGTTTTTTTAAATCCAGAAACCATATAAAATATGAAAAGCAGGATACAAGAAAATATTAATAACTCAGAGCAGCTTGAATTGTGTGGGGTCCGATGAATGAACGATTTGGAACAGGTGTATTGCTTGCCGATCAGGCCGATGCAACTAAAAATACAATGTCATCACCCAATCTAAGTTCCTACATGAGACCATTTCAGGTGGTTGTTACCAACAATAATTTCTATGATAGCTTGTTCTTCACAGAAGCACATTATCTGGATCCTATTGCATTAGAACATTTCCTGGATACGGCAGAAGATGGTCAGACGCCATCCACATCGCTCATAACTTTGAATTTGCAGCACAACAGCTAGAATATGCTGTGATGTTGACAGAAGAAACAGAAGAAACAGTAAATAACGACACTAGAGATTCACTAAAAAAAGCAGCAAATCCTCTGGTTAGTCCCAGAACAATGGCTGATGACGGATCTTTAATAATGGTTCCTGCAAGAGACTGGACAAGTGGCTTTTTTGCTGGAGAGTTGTGGTACATGTACGAATATACCAAAGATCCTAAATGGGAGGAGTTGGCT
>JAAZFB010000474.1 GCA_012511915.1 Clostridiaceae bacterium | reverse complement strand
TTTCGTTGTATTGGATGCGATCGCTTTAAATTCTTCAAACAGTTCATCAACGGGTTTATTTCGCAGATAGATGGGTGACGGATAGTGTTTCCAAAAATACAGCGCTGTCTTCCGGTCAATATCACAAAAAAATCTATTATAACTTGGGTAAGCAACAGAAACCTGCTCATGCAAACCGTTTTTCAGCCGGATACCATCTTTCACAAGAGTATCCCGACGGTTGACCAACTGGGACAGCGTCCAATGGTTATCTTCCGGCTTGGCGTCGGGCAGGGTATGAAGCTGATTAATCAGCACCGTGGCAACGCAATAAGCGTCGTGCTCATCATTTTTCTTCATCATGGGCGCACTTTTGCGCTGGTCATAGGCTAAGGATGGGTTTACATCTTTCACTATGTACCCTTTTTCAATGAGCCACACAGCAAGGCTCCTGCCGTAACCGTAGGCATTTTCCAAGCCGTAAATAGGGGATAGACCCAGCTTCACAGCCATCTTGTTTACTCGTTTTGCCAGCTTGCCAAACTCGCTGGGCTTGTTTTCAATCACAATAACGTCCTGCTTCTCATTCCAGCAATTCACCATCACGGCGGTATGGGTATCCTTATGTAAGTCCATACCGACATAGAGGTAGTTTTCTCTTCTCTGCATATCATCCCTTCTTTTGTCCTGCATCCACTTCAAGCTCCCAGCACCAGCAACCTCAGATGATAGCGTTAGTCTTTTCAGACCCGCAAGGGCGCGACAGCCTATCTACCGCTAACTTTCCGCTTCAAACAGGTTATTCACTTTCGTGTTGGTGATGTTAACTCTGTCCGAAATGGATTGCAAGTTGTTTCTGCGGTATATTTATATGGCAAAGTGAAAAGCATGACATGCAGAAAAAGAAAACGAGGGACGGGATAATTTCTTACCCCCTTAAACCCCCTCTTGGCGCAAATTTTACCACAGAGTAGATTTCCTGTAAATCCATGGTTCACCATGAACCATAGGGTACAAGCGATTTATCTGTTCGTTACCGTCAGTCTCAGAAGCTGCTTGTTACATTTTAATAAATATACTCGTTATCCGGCGTTCAAATACTTAACGCCGTGAGCCACTGTGTGCCGCTGTGTTAAATTTTTATAGCCATCATAAGGTGTTTGCCCATCCATCGGAAAAGAGGACGAATTTGACGGCTTTGTGCCGGAATCATCACATGAATTATTCGGCAGCAAATTGCTCTTAATCATCCCTGTATACAGGGTGAACCATGGGGTCGAAAACTGTGCAGGTTAAAGGAGCGGGGTCGCATAGCTTCCCCGCTCCTGCTCACACCGCCCCGCAATGCGGGTCGGAAGATGATTTATACCGGGGTCGAATTTACGGCTATGGGGTCGCAACCGGGGTTATCAACTGCGGAGATCCGCATTTTTCAAGGAGCATGGCGGAGTCATTACTGACCCCATTAACATCATTCGATTATCTCATGTTCTTTACAGGTAATTCCAACTAATTCATTGTTTGAAATTAAAAATTTCAAATGCTTAAACGTAATTATAGTATCTATCTCTTTGTCTTTAGAGAACCATATTATAAAACCATTAACCTGATTTTGAATATAAACCTCATTGTCGCAGTAAGGGATCTCAAAGGCAGGAAAACCATCAAAGATTTTCACTTTATCCTTAAAAGTACATATTTGGTCTTCAACGACAATTGGATAAATACATTCAATTTCACCAATATAACCATTTTCATCTATCCATATCATCGCGCTTTGCGCTATCCTGAAAGGCCTACAATCATCCGTCATTAGACCTGATACGATGTTGTAAGTTCTCACATTAGGAGTGTAAGTGATTTCTATATTCGTATCTTTCGTTCTATAAGATATTATTTTTATCATCTCATCACCTACTTTCCAAAGCCCGAAGGCCATATTCCGACAATTTCCTTTGAAGTAGGATTTACAAAAACGGTTGTTCCTGTCGATGGATTTATATATTGCACGCTTCCTGGTTGAGCTGGTTCAGGCTTTCTAGCAAGTGCATCTATGATGTCATCTGGCATGATATCCTTTCTTCCAGATTTAAACATACTGTTATATGCATGTTCATTAAGTTTAAATGAATTTCCGTTTACCTCAACTCCATTTTTCAACATGTTGTTAAATGCCGGTCTTCTTGTTGCCCTTAAAGCGGCATCTCCGCCTGCATTATAGACTTTACCCGCGCCCTTAGAACCAAATTTTATTATCTTACCATACCTGCTAACCATTACTGGGCCTGCGCCTTCTAATACAACCCCTAAATTGGCAGCGGGTATTGCTATCAAAGTATTTTTGTATGCTTCTT
>JAAZFB010000473.1 GCA_012511915.1 Clostridiaceae bacterium | reverse complement strand
GTCATCAATTGTACCACGGTCAACACAAGTATTCGCACCGATTTCAACCCGATCACCGATAGAAACACCGCCATAATGATTGATTTTGACGGGTATGAGGTCCTTATCTTTGTTGTAACCAAAGCCGTCTGAACCAATAATGACGCCAGAGTAGATAATACAGTCTCTTCCAATTGTCACGGGACACTCAATAACGACGTTATGATGAATAACTGTATTATCTCCTATCGTCACATCATTTCCGATAAAACAGTTACTTCCTATGGTTACCTTTTCTCCTATGTTTTTTGTTAGAACTGTGGAACTCGGAGATATCCCGGAAACAGTCTCTCTTTTAAAAAAAGCATTTAGTAAATCAAAGAAAACAATTCTCGGTGTATCAGTAAGGATAAATCCAACCCGATCTCCAGGATACGGAATCTCACGTTGACAGACTACCAGATTGTTATTAAGCCCCACAAAACCTGAAAGGCTGTTTTCATCAGGGACTTTAACCCATGAAATACAATCGCTCTTAGGCTGTTGGAGTGAGCAAAATCCCGTTATTGCCATTTCGGAATTCCCTATGAATTCATATTGGCAGCCGGCATTATCTAAATGCATCAACAATTCAATTACCTTAATGTTCATAGTATTTCATCCTTTGCAAGTTCTTTCGGCAACTCGGTAAAGTTATTGTCTAAAATATCCCATCGTTCTGGGTTGCCATTTGAGACGAATTCTTTTAGGCGTTCGTGCAAGCCCTTAGATGCTTCTAAATACCAAAACGGATGAGTTAAAATGTGAAGTCTGTCATATTCTCCGCTGTTTACGATGTCCATAACCTGCTCCCGCCAGCGGCGTCTACTATCAGATAGATATTTGAATTCATTGAAAAAGGTCTTGCCGTAGCTATTTATCATGCCAGGTATCTTCATATCGGCTTTTAGTATTTCTTTCGAAGGCCTGTGCATTGATACCTTTGTCACGGGCAGCTGAAGAATGGTTGAAAGCGCAGCAGCTTCCTCAGTAATTTTTGAAGTCACCATATCGGGCTTACCTATAGTTTCCGGATATTGAGTTTCATCAAAATGTAAGCCTATTTCATGGCCACAGTTTAAGACACTCTGCAATATCGCCCGACTTTTTGCAGAAAAGAGATTATAAAAGTCGCTTGTCAGCAAGATAAAATACGTGCTTTTTACCCCTAGGTTTTCCTCAATACGAGCGAAATCCAACGCTGTATCCAGGTTTATATCAACATCATGTCGTAAAATAACGCATCGATCAAAATTGCACCACGAATCATAATCACAGATGACGTAACCGGTTTGGTTCAAAGCATAAATTAAGGCTTTGTAATCTTTATAAGAAAAATCCATTTCCACTAAAAACACAACCCCTTTCTTACTGAAGCATCGTTTCTAAAATGTACCATATCAAGTGAAATCTTGCAACAATAGTTAGGCCGACAATTAAACCGTTGACGCTGTAAGTGGCTATCGCGGAGGGCGGGCGGCGGAGGAACCCTCATCCGGCGCTGCGCGCCACCTTCCCCCAGGGGGAAGGCTTTAAACGGAAGGAGACAGCAACATGCCATCGGGAATATCCAACATAGACCTGCGCTTTCCGAACTTCACGGGGCAGGAGACGAACGACCAGAAGCTGCGAATGATACTGGACTACCTGTATATGCTCAGGGAGTATCTGCAGTATCTGCTGCACAACTTGTCCCCGGACAACTTTAACCAGACGGCGCTGGACGGTTTTATAGACGAAATCCGCGCCGGTGTGGTTATCGCCAACACGGTTATCACACAGACCC
>JAAZFB010000472.1 GCA_012511915.1 Clostridiaceae bacterium | reverse complement strand
GGTACGACTCCATTAGCGGAAGAAAGAGATAGCTTTAAAGATGTTGTATTTGAAGCTATTAATGTCGGTGATTGCGTGAATGCTTCTGATATTTGCCATGCTGTAACTACCGGATTTGATGCAGGATTGGTTCTATAATCTCTTTTCAGGATTATCCAGCTTTTAATGTACATTTCCCTAAGCTACAGATGTTAATTATCTTATTAAGGTAAATAATGGAGGTTATTATATGTCAACAATCACAACAGAGAACAAAAACGGCTACATTTTTAAAATTGTGATTACCTTCTTGATTCCTATTATCATCCTTTTAATTCCTTCTGGAGAAGTTTTCACACCTCAAATCAAGTTATTTATGGCAATTACCCTCTGGGGCATTTTGATGTTTGTTTTCGAGCAAGTAAACACGACGGTTGCTGCACTTTTGATGGTTTTTGCTTATGTCATCTTTAATGTAGCACCATTGGATGTAGCATTAAAGCCATGGACAGCTGAGATAACCTGGATAACTTTAGCCTGCTTGTTTTTGGTTGCTATTGTACTTGATACACAGATCTTTGAGAGAATTGGTTACGAAGTTCTTTGTAAAGTTGGCAGCAGTTATATGGGTATTATTTTTGGCGTGTGCATTACAGCACTCGCTTGCCGCTTGCTTATGGGTAGTACTGCTGCTGTTTCTACCGTTGCTTTGATTTGTCTTGGATTATGTCATGCTTGTGGATTTGGGAAAAGCAAAGAAGCTGCCGGGATCATGCTAATGGGTGTTATAGGTTATTTGGATGCTGACTTGTTTTTATATTCGCCGGACTTTTTTGCCGTATTGCAGACAAATATGACGAGCATTATCTCTGACATAACAGTCAATTATCCAATAATGTTGAAGCATAATATCGTTTTCCTTCCCCTCTTATTTGTTAAAGCGTTTGTTATCGCCAAAATGTGTGGCGGAGATGCCAAAAATATTGATAAGCAAGTATTTAGAGAGTTAAAGAGTGCTTTGCCTCCTATGCCAGCTAACGAGAAAAAAATTCTCGTTGCCTTGATTATTCTTATAATCTATCTATTTACAAATCAATTCCATGGTTTGCCAATGATTTATGGATTTATCCTGACACCTTTGATTCTCTGCCTACCTGGAGTAAATGTTGGTACTGCTGAACACTTAGCTAAAACAAATTATTCTTTTATGTTCTTCTTTACAGGTTGTCAAGCTATTGGTGCTGTAGGTGCTGCTGCTGGTATAGGTGCTTTTATTACTGCTACCTTAGTGCCACATTTGGTCGGAATGAGTGCTCCTGTATTCACAATGGCAGTATGGGTGTTTGCGTTTGTTGCCAACTTCGGCATGACTCCTGCTGCAGAGATGGGTGCTTTTGGGGCTCCATTAGCACAGATTGTTGTCGACATGGGTTACAATCCATATCCTACAATGTACGCTTTCTTTAATGGTGTATCAAACTTTATATTACCTTATGAATCTGCCTGGCCATTGTTTGTATATAGTTTAGGTTTGATCCCTATGAAAATTTTCGTCAAAGTATATGCCTCCAAAGCGATTCTTGACTTTCTGTGGTTAATAACATTTGGTTTCCTTTACTGGAGTTTCATAGGTATCCTGTAATGAACCTGTCTAAAATACTCCTTAAAGTATTTCGATAGGGTTGTTTCAAAAGAACCGGTTTGAACGCATTAAAGCTAAGAGTCAAAGCTTTCTTTTCCAATTGCATAGTTGTTGCTTTAAGGAGGATAGTCAGCTATCCTCCTTAATTTTACGCCTAATGCGATTAATAGTAGTTATGCTTATGTGATTAAAAAAGATTTACGCGCCAGGGAAGAAGGGGAAAAGAGAAAAACACCATAGCCTTATAATTCCCAGAGCTAGAGACGTGATTATAATTGACCACAGGCAGGGCAGCTGGGGTCTCGAGGGAGGCTAATCTCTTCGAAATGCATATTCAGCCCTCTGAAAGCCAAAAACCGACCTGATACTGGTGAACCGATTTTTAGTAAAACCTTTACTGCTTCCAGAG
>JAAZFB010000049.1 GCA_012511915.1 Clostridiaceae bacterium | reverse complement strand
GAGGCCTTTAAATCAAAAAAACAAGTTGTAACTTCAAACATAGAACTTGTGGCAACATATGGGGCACAGTTAATTCGAACCGCCCGCGAAAATGATGTAGCTTATTTGTTCGAAGCGAGCGTGGGTGGCGGTATACCTATTATCAGACCACTGAATAATTGCCTTGTAGCAAACGAAATTCATGAGATTATGGGCATTTTAAATGGTACTACCAACTATATATTAACTCAAATGATACAAACGGGACAATCCTTTGAAAGGGCATTATCTGATGCACAACAGAAAGGTTATGCTGAGCGTGACCCTATGGCGGATATAGAGGGTATTGATACTTGCCGCAAGATAGCTATTTTGTCTGCTCTATGTTATGGTAGACAAATTGACAGCGACACAATCCCAACTCAAGGGATATCAAATATTGATTTGCAAGATGTTTTTTATTCTGAAAAGAACGGGTACACTATAAAACTAATCGGCAGAAGCAAAAAGGTAGACGGCAATGTCTATGTTAAGGTAAGCCCGCTTTTATTGCCTAAAAAGCACCCGCTCGCGGGCGTTGAAGATGTATTTAATGCAATACTTGTTAGGGCAAGCGCTACAGGCGATCTAATGTTCTACGGCAAAGGCGCCGGTAAAATGCCTACCGCAAGCGCTGTTGTAGCCGATTGTATTAATATTATAAAATACGGTAATTTGGGTATGCCGGTTTGGGAGAACGGCGGTGTTGTTTCAAGATGTAATTGCGATAATATTAAATACTATATACGAGTAAAAAGTGAAGACAAAGCAGATACAAAAGAACAGATCAACAGCTTGTTTGCCAAAGCCGTATGGTTAGATACTCAAGAAAATGATGTTGCGTTTATTACAGATAAAGACGATGAGAATAACATTTTGGATAACATACAGAAATTAAGAAGTTTAATAGGCAATGATAATGTGAAAGCGACATATCAAGTCGAAGATTGATTTTTTTTGTAAGCAATTGCATATAATATGTATAATCAAATTATTCGATACTCACCCCGAAAGGAAATAGAACAATGATAAGCGTTAAAGTGCCGGCAACAAGCGCTAATATTGGCCCTGGTTTTGACAGCATCGGCATTGCGCTCAATCTGTACAATACGATCAGCGTAGAGGAAATTGAACAAGGCTTAATAATAGATATTACTGACGAAACAAAAAAATTTTTACCGCTTGATAAAAAGAATTTGGTTTATAGGGCTATGCGGTCGGTGTTTGATGAGGCCGGATACAGTAGTAAAGGAATTCATATTATTCAAACCAATAGCATACCCGTTACAAGGGGCTTGGGCAGTAGCAGTGCCAGCTTGGTTGCCGGTGTAATGGCGGCAAATATAATATGTAAAGCAAAAATGGATAAAGACGATATCATTTCTTTTGTTTCGAATTTTGAAGGACATCCGGATAATGCTACTCCGGCTATTATGGGTGGTTTTACTGTTTCGGTAATAGAGAACAAAAAAACCTATTATCAAAAAATAAAAATTGATTCAAATAAACTAAAATTTGGAGTATTTATACCAAATTTTATACTTAAAACAAAAAAGGCGCGAAATATTTTACCGTCAGTTGTGCCCCATACAGATGCCGTTTACAATCTTTCCAGAGCAGCACTTTTAACGGCGGTAATGTGTACGGGATACTATGATAACTTAATAACTGCATTGGATGATAAACTACACGAACAATACAGAAAATGCTTCATTAAGGGGGCCGATGAGATCTTTCGCTTTGCCAAACAAATAGGTGCATATGGCTCGTATATAAGTGGTGCCGGGCCGGCCATAATATCCATTATCAGTACAGACATCGAACAGTATTTCAGTAAGAAAACAAAGGAGTTTTTATCGCAAAAATATGACAACTGGAGCTTTATAACACTACAAGCCGATAACATCGGGGCAAGACTGACACAAAAAGATTAGGGGGGGAAGCATTTGGATATAATAGTTCAAAAGTTTGGTGGCAGCTCGGTTGCGGATGCCAAAAAACTTGGAAATGTCGCTGGTCGAGTAATTGATGCGTATAACGAGGGGCAATCTGTTGTTGTGGTTGTATCCGCACAGGGGGACACAACAGATGATCTTCTTGAAAAGGCGGCAGAAGTCAACCCATCCGCATCAAAGCGTGAAATGGATGTACTTCTATCAACCGGAGAACAAATTTCTATGTCGTTGCTTGCAATGACAATTGAAAAGTTAGGCTATCCGGTAGTTTCGCTTACCGGCTGGCAAGCCGGTATTGTAACCAACAGCAAATATGGTAAAGCAAGAATAAAAAGTATTAACGTCGAGCGTATAATAAAAGAGCTAGATTCCAAAAGAATTGTAATAGTAGCAGGATTTCAAGGGCTTAATAAGTACGACGATATCACAACCCTTGGCAGAGGAGGAAGCGACACCACAGCGGTTGCTCTTGCAGCTGGTTTACATGCGAAAGCTTGTGAAATATATACCGATGTTGACGGTGTATACACCGCAGACCCAAGAATAGTTAAAAATGCAAAAAAACTAAATGATATTTCATACGATGAAATGCTTGAACTTGCAAGTCTTGGTGCAAATGTATTGCAAAATCGATCGGTTGAAATGGCGTCAAAATACAATGTAAAACTTGAGGTAAAATCAAGTTTTGAAAAAGTGCCGGGCACATTAATCAAAGGGGTGAGTAAAGTGGAAAAGATGTTAGTAAGAGGAGTTACCAAAGACGATAATGTTGTGCTTCTTTCATTAGTAAACATAGAAAATACGCCGGGGAAGGCATTTAAAATATTCTCGATGCTTGCAAAAGAAAATATAAATGTTGATGTCATTTTACAATCTATCGGCAGGGGCGATACCAAAGATATTACATTTACTATAGACGAAAGTAATGCGGTTACCGCAGTTAAGGTTTTGAATGATAACCTTTCAATGTTAGGTGCACAATCGATTGAATGCGCGAGAAATATATCTAAGGTGTCAGTTGTCGGTGCCGGTATGGCAAGCAACCCCGGTGTGGCATCACTTATGTTTGAAGCACTTTACGATGTTGGAATAAACATAAATATGATTTCTACATCCGAAATAAAGATTTCGGTGTTAATAGACCAAAAGGATTCGGAAAAAGCTGTGAGGGCAATACATGATAAATTTAATTTGGCATGAACGATAAAATCGAAGGCAGAAACCCCGTTATAGAGGCGATCAAGGCCGGAAGGCAGATTGATAAAATTTTGATTGCCAAAGGCACAAGCGGCAGTATTGTAAAAATAAAATCGATTGCGCATGAAAATAAAGTCCCTATTATGGAAGTAGAACGGCAAAAGCTTAACGAGATATCGCAGACAAATGCGCATCAAGGTGTTATAGCTTTTGTGGCAATGCATAGTTATGCCAGCGTTGATGATATTTTACAGAAAGCAAAACTGAAAAACGAGCCGCCATTTATCGTTATTTTAGATGAGATAACCGACCCACACAATATAGGTTCGATTATCAGAACGGCAAATGCCGCAGGTGTACACGGTGTGATTATACCAAAACGAAACAGCGCAGGTCTTAACGCAACGGTATCAAAAACATCTGCAGGCGCAATAGAGTATACACCGGTTGCAAGGGTAGCCAATATTGTGCAGACGATTGAATTGCTAAAGAGTAAAAACATTTGGATTTACGGTACGCATCAAAACGCTGACATATCTTATGTTGAAGCTGATTTATCCGGTGCTGTAGGGTTGGTAATAGGTAGTGAAGGGCAGGGCATCAGTGCGCTTGTATCTCGTAAGTGCGATTTTTTGGTTAAAATACCCATGAGGGGTGAAATATCTTCTTTAAATGCTTCTGTCGCAGCGGGTATATTGATGTTTGAAACAGTCAGAAAACGCGCCACAGCTAATACTAAATACTAATTAAAAACCAACTAATACTAAATTCAATCAAATATAGTGTTATATTTGCGAGATGATTTTTTGCTGAGCAAGGCATGGGTTCTTTTGAATGCTTTTTGCATTCAAAACGGTTCCATAACGAT
>JAAZFB010000471.1 GCA_012511915.1 Clostridiaceae bacterium | reverse complement strand
TGCCGCTTTTTAGCATTCGACTTCGACGGTAAAGAATATACACAGGAAGAGTTGCGGGGTGACGTTGCTGCCATTCGTGATTCATGTGATGAAAAAGGCATCAGCATGGCAGTAGAATGTTCGCGCTCCGGAAAAGGGATTCATTTTTGGATATTTTTTGACGAAAATATTCCTGCCGGCACAGCGCGTAAATTTGGCAGCAGTTTGATTACTTATTCCATGAACAAGCATCATGATTTATCCTTTAAGACCTACGACCGCTTGATTCCCGCACAAGATACCATACCCAAAGGCGGGTTTGGCAACCTGATTGCCCTGCCGCTTCAAAAGGTGCCGCGAGATCAAGGCAGGAGCGTATTTGTAGACGAAAATTTCAATCCATATGCCGACCAATGGAATTATTTGTATAACATTAAAAAGTATAATTTAAGTGAGATAGAGCGTTTTATCCGAGAACTATCTCCTATGGGCGAATTGGGCATTTTGCATAAAGATACTGAGGATGAAAAGCCGTGGGAAAGCAAGAAACCCACGCCGGATATAACAAAGCATGATTTTCCGGAGATTGTGAACATCGTTCGCTCAAACATGTTATACATCCAAAAAGAAGGGATTTCCGGCACTGCCCTTAATATCTTAAAGCGACTGGCGGCATTTCGCAATCCCGAATTTTATAAGGCTCAAGCCATGCGCCTATCTACCTATGAAAAGCCTAGAATAATTTCCTGCTCGGATGAAACAGAACAATATTTGTGTTTGCCGCGAGGCTTAGAAGATGAAATTTATCAAATACTAAATGACAACGGCGTAAAAATCAAGCGGAGTAGTAAAACAAACAAAGGGCGTAAAATCGATGTTGTCTTTAATGGTGAACTACGTGGCGAACAGCAACAGGCGGCGGAAGCGCTGCTGGCTCATGATAACGGAATTTTGTCCGCTACGACTGCCTTTGGTAAAACTGTAATCGGTGCGCATTTGATAGCCCAGCGAAAGGTGAACACGCTTGTTTTGGTTCACCGTACAAATTTGTTATCTCAATGGAAAGAACAACTGAATAAGTTTTTAATCATTAAAGAAGAACCGATTGCGGAACTTACTCCCAAAGGACGCAAAAAGAAGAAAAGCATTATTGGTCAAATCGGCGGCGGCAAAAATAATCCCAGTGGTATTATTGATGTTGCGGTTATGCAGTCCTTGGTGTCAGGCGAAAAAGTGAAGGAATTTATAAGGAATTATGGTATGGTGATAGTGGACGAATGCCACCATGTATCAGCGTTCAGTTTTGAAAAGATACTAAAAACAGCAAACTCGAAGTATGTTTATGGGCTGACTGCCACGCCTACCCGCCAGGACGGGCATCATCCCATAATATATATGCAATGCGGTAAGATACGTTATCGGGTTGACGCTAAAAGCCAAGCGGAGGCGCGACCATTTGAGCATTTTGTGATTCCACGGTTTACCCGTTTTCAAAAACCGGCACATCGGGATGATAAATGGAACATTACTGATATTTATAACGACATACAAAACAATGAAATTCGCAACAATTTGATTATTCAGGACGTTATTGACGCTGTGGATCGTGGTCGTAATCCGATTATATTGACCGAACGTACAGGACATGTAAAATATTTAGCAGATAGATTGAAACCCTATATTAAAAATGTAATTGCTATGACAGGCGGTTCCAGTCAAAAACAAAGCCGTGAATTATTACAGATCACTGCGGATATTCCGGCAGACGAGCAGTTTGTATTAGTTGCAACCGGAAAATATGTAGGTGAGGGCTTTGATATGCCACGATTAGACACTCTGTTTCTCGCTATGCCCATATCGTGGAAAGGCACGATTCAGCAATATGCGGGACGTTTGCACAGACTATATGAAGGCAAAAAAGAGGTTCAAATTTATGATTATGTGGATGTTCATGTGGCGATGCTGGAAAATATGTATCAAAAGAGGCTGAGGGGTTATGCCACCATCGGATACAAGGCGAAAGGAACACCGCAGCCATTGGAGGATGTTCACTCTATATTTGACAATCACAATTTCTTCCCCGTGTACTGTGGCGATATTATAGCGGCGCAAAGCGAGGTTTTGATCGTCAGTCCTTTTCTAAGCAAACGACGGGTATTGTCTGCATTGAATTATTTGACTGCCACTAATGCCACGGTCACAGTTGTGACAAAATTACCTGAAAATTACCCTGAAAAGGACAGAGCAATAATTGAGGAATGCATCCACCTGCTTACGCAACACGGCATCACCGTAAAAACACGGGACCGCATCCATCAAAAATTCGCTATTGTTGATCAACGAATTGTATGGTACGGCAGTATCAATCTTCTCAGTTTCGGTATGTCTGAAGAAAGCATTATGCGAATTGAAAGCGTAGATATAGCGGCAGAGTTATTGGGAAGCATGTAATTTCGATAGATCATGACGAGAAAAGCGAGGCGATTAAATTTGGTATCCGCTTTAGTATGTAACAGGGGACCTTCAAATTTTCGGTAAAATACATCATTGGCTATTACCGCGACCATTTTGGGAATATCAAGGTAGACCAAGCCGAAGCGGAGATTATCCGATACATCTATGAGAGTTATTTGAAAGCGCAACCATCTCCGTAGGCATAAGGGAGCTCTACTCCCTTATGCCTACGGAGATGGATAATAGTATTAGACGCATAGGGACAATCCCTCCCATAATAGAATATTCTGGGGGGGATTTTTTATGCCCGTAATACCAGATATAACCACCACTTTTGCCTATAGCAATAACGGTGAACCCATCCAGGTTATTCTTCTGAAATCTTTTGCTCTTTTCCTTGAAAAGGAAGTAGCTCAGAGGTATAATGAAGAGGATGGGTGGTTGCTTATGGGAGGTACGTCATGTACACTACGATAAGCAATCCAATGGACTACAAAACTGCTTTTTATATTCGACTTTCAAAGGAGGATGATAAGGATACGGAATCACAGAGCGTGACCAATCAGCGCAGTCTGCTGAGCGAATTCGCCGTAAAGAACCGACTTGACGTTTTCGATATTTATATAGATGATGGATGGAGTGGGACGAGCTTTGAACGTCCCGATTTTCAGCGTATGATAGCTGATATCGAAAACAAAAAGGTCAATTTAGTATTAACAAAGGATATGTCGAGGCTTGGCAGGGATTATATCCAAACGGGCTATTATTTGGAAAAGTTCTTCCCCAGCCACGGGGTACGTTACATATCTCTGCTGGATGGAGTTGATACAGGCATAGACAGTGGTATCAATGATATTACGCCTTTCAAAGCCATTATGAACGATATGTATGCTAAAGACATTTCCAAGAAAATCACAAGCGTTAAACGGGAAAAACAGCGCAAGGGCTTGTTCATCGGCGGCAAGGCGGCGTATGGGTACAAAATATCAGCCAAACGCAAAAATGTTATCGAGATTGATGAACCCGCCGCCGAGGTGGTGCGTAAAATTTTCGGGCTTGCAATAGAGGGAAAATCATGTCGCGAGATTGCCGTTACACTCAACAACGGGGGTGTCCCGACACCGGCGCAATACGCAGGGATCAATCTTTCCAAAACGAGTGTTTACAGCGGGAAATGGAGCGCGGAACGGATTGCGTTTATGCTGAAAAACGAGGTATATATCGGGAACATGGTGCAGGGACGAATTCGCAAAATCAACTATAAGCTCAAGCAAATCAGGAAGGTACCGCCGGAAGAATGGATTGTCGTGGAGAACACTCATCCGCCGGTTGTGCAGCGCGAGGTGTTTGACAAGGTGCAACTGCTGATTGCGAGCCGGAATCACACCCGCAAACGCACCCATGATTTTCTGCTGAAAGGGCTGATTTTCTGTCATGAGTGCGGTTATCCGCTGGGTGTAATCCAGCGCAGCCTTGCCGGGGATAAGCAGGTGCTGTACTTTGTTTGTCGCACCTACCAGCGTTTCACAAAAGAGCGCAAATGTACTTGCCACTGCGTTAGGGTGGACGATGTTACCGAATGGGTGACGGAAAAAATCAAATCCCTTTGCGCCGAATACCTTGATAAAAGCAAGTGTGTGGATATTGCGTCAGCGGCGGCGAAAAAGGCAATAGAAACACGCGATCCGAAAGAGCAAATCAATCAAGTCGAGTCGCGAGCCGCAAGCCTTAGCGCACATCTTGACAGCGTTTACAACGACAAGCTGGCGGGTGTGCTGGACGAGGACGATTTTGCCCGGATATACGCTAAAATCAAGCAGGAACGGCAGGCCTTGCAGGAGCGGCTAAAAACTCTAACGCGGGAAAAAGAAAAGGACTCTGCGCCCCAAATTGACTTGGAATCTCTCATGAAAACATTCATAGATACCGCCGACAGGAACAAGGAGATGCTTGTGAGCCTGATTGAGCGGATAGAATTGTCCGAACAAAAAGAGATTACCATACGCTTTCGGTTTCAGGAACCAAGCGAAACATCTGTTATCTATTTACAATAACCTACTCCATATGTATCAAGAATAGAAAAAAAAGCAATTACCAAGTTAAGGAAAAAAATGAAAATGGGCAAGGATTGACAAAGGAATATAAAAAAGGTAAAATATCCGTAGCTTATTTTTAAGAGGTAGAATATGAAGATTATGACAGTAATACCGGCTTATAATGAAGAAAAGTCAATAGCGCGGGTTATTACTTTGATAAAAAGCATCGACATTGACCAACAAATTGACATTGTTGTTGTGGATGACGGTTCTGTTGATAATACCGCCACCGAGGCAGAAAAAACCGGTGCAACTGTTATACGCTTGCCGGTAAATTTGGGAATCGGTGGGGCTGTTCAAACAGGTTATCTTTATGCATTGCACAATAACTATGATTGCGTTGTGCAAATAGATGGTGATGGTCAGCATGATCCAAAAGATTTGCCAAAGCTACTAGGCTTGATAGAAGATGGACAAGCTGATTTAGCTGTAGGTAGCAGGTTTGTAGAAAAAACGGGGTACAGACCGCCGTTTTTTAGAAAAATGGGGATTTGTTATTTTTCCGGGCTTGTAGAGTTAGTAACGGGGCTGAAAATTAACGACACAACAAGCGGCTATCGGGCGGTG
>JAAZFB010000470.1 GCA_012511915.1 Clostridiaceae bacterium | reverse complement strand
GTGAAATAGCCGGTATGTCTATCAGCAGCGATTTAGTAAAACAGTATGAGGGTTTGGATCGCCTGGAAGCCTCTCGTCTTGCTGTAGCACTTACGACTGAGATCGGAAAAAGCATGGCCGCCTATATTGACGGATATTATATGATTACTCCCTTCATGCGCACTGATTTAATTTGTGAAATAATGAAAAATCTTAAATGAAACTTGTTTTTTGATTTACTCAACTAAAAGGGCGGGTATTAACCCGCCCTTTAATCATAGAATAAAACATATTAGGCCGCTTCTGCCATCGTTAACGACTTTCTGCAATACATTTCGCAACTTGTTCACCGTACTCTCAGGCGTCCGCATTAGCTTTGCATATAAGCCCTCTTCCGCGATATTATATAGAGATTTTCCGAATATATTTGATTCCCATAATTTTGAGGCATCTCCCTCAAAGTTTTGAAGCAGGAGACCGATTATCTCTTCTGATGCGCTTTCCCCGCCGACCGCAGGCTTTGCTTCATTAACTACGTTAGTGCGGAACATGTGTATAGCAGGCGCACTGGCCCGGAGCACAACGCAATATTTTCCCCCATGTTTAATGATCTCCGGTTCTTTGAGCACCATCTCGTCAAAGCTAGGCACTACTACTCCGTAACCGTTTTCTCTAACATCACGCAAGGCATCACTGACTTTATCGTACTCAGATTTTGCTCTTGAGAGTTCAATTAAGCTGTCAATCAGACTTGCATCGTCGCTTATCTCAATGCCGCATTCCTCGCTCAACGTTCGATAGTATAGCTCACGTGGTAGCTCCGCTGTGATGGCAAAGCTTCCTCGGCCCAAGTAAATATCGCTGATACGCACTTCAGAACACAACTCAAGGGACTCGAGTCTATCTCTGACAAGCTCTGCATCTTTCAGCTTTCGAATATCAGCTGCAGCATTTTCAATTTCTGAAAACAGTTCAGACTTAATTTCATTGTCCATCGGCAATGCTTCAAGCCATTCAGGAAGATTGACCGAAAAATCTTCTATCGGAAACTCATTTAACAGTTCCCCTATTATATTCGCAATTTCTCTTTCACTCACGTTAAGACAATTTACACGAACGCAGCCTACCTTATATTTACCTTTAAGCTCTGCAGCCATCTGTCTTGCTTCGGGCGAGTCAGGCTCAACACAGTTGAGTAAAACAAGGAAAGGCTTACCGATTTCTTTTAACTCTGAAATCACGCGTTCCTCAGCCTCGATATAATCTTCCCTCGGAATACCGCAGATACTCCCATCGGTGGTGACGACCAAACCTACAGTGCTGTGCTCGGTTATAACACGTTTAGTTCCTTCCTCCGCAGCCGTTTTAATATCTACCTCGTTGTCAAACCAAGGTGTAGTTACCATGCGCAGCTCGCCTTCCTCAAGCATTCCGGCAGCTCCGTCAACCATGTATCCCACACAGTCTATGAGTCTCACTGATAGTTCAACACCATCAGCAACACGCAAGCTGACCGCGTCCTCCGGAACAAATTTCGGCTCAGCAGTCATTATGGTTTTCCCTGAGCCCGACTGCGGCAGTTCGTCACGAGCACGCTCTTTAGCATATACATTGTCGATGTTTGGGATTACAAGTGTTTCCATAAAACGCTTGATAAATGAAGACTTACCGGTACGCACAGGTCCGACCACACCCACATATATATCTCCGCCTGTTCGCAGCGCGATGTCTTCATAGATTTTGCTATCAGTCATACCGCATCCCCCTATGGATTTATGATTAATAAACTTTATGGGGATAAGCTCAGATATATGCGGTAAAATATTCAAAATTTATGGCTTAATTTACAAAGCTTGAATTCGAATATTCAAAAACCTTCTACAAAAGCTAATGTCGGGCTTGAAAGCCCTAAAAGAATAAATCAATCTATGGATAAGGAGTTAAGACAATGGCAAGAAACAACAGCAATAAGCTTGTTAACCCCAATGCTCGTGAAGCAATGGACCGCTTCAAAATGGAAGCTGCCAATGAAGTTGGCGTAAATCTGTCCAACAGTTATAACGGCGATCTCACTTCTCGCCAGGCCGGCAGTGTCGGCGGCCAGATGGTAAAGAAAATGATAGAAGCTTACGAGAACAATATTAAGT
>JAAZFB010000469.1 GCA_012511915.1 Clostridiaceae bacterium | reverse complement strand
CATTACCATCTGGTCTCACTGAAATCCCAGGATGGACTTTTCCTCTGTGTCACCGCCTTAATTCAGTAAATATTCCAAATAGTGTTACTTATATTGGCTACAATGCATTTTTTAGTTGTTCAGATCTCAGTTCAATTCAAATACCAGATAATGTTACTTACATTGGTGGCTTTGCGTTTTATCATTGTAAGAATTTGACTACTGTGACAATTCCTGATCAAGTTACTACTCTTGATGACGGAGTATTTTTAGGTTGTACTAATCTGACAACTGTATCTGTAGGTAATGGTCTTACCTCAATCGGTACGTCCGCATTTATGGATCTGGGCGTAGGAAGCACCATTTATGTCCCAAATAATATAATTGCTGCATTATTTATTGATGGATATAATTATGATTCAAATCTTACGACAATAAAACTAATGTCGTCTTCGAATCAGTTAGTTGGTTCTGGAACTGAAACAGATCCGTATTTAATTCAAAGTGTATCAGATCTCGTCTACATGCGGGATATGTTGAATATCGGGGGTACGATTCTTGGAACGGGTGCCGATGTAGAGGCGGCAACAACATGTTACAAACAAATGGTGAATTTAGATTTGACGATCGTGTGCAATGTTACATCAGGTGTTAGTTGGGAGCCGATTGGAATAGAGGGGTTCCCATTTAAAGGTAATTTCAATGGTGGGGGTTACATTATCGATAATCTTTATATCGACTCAACAAAAGAAGATTATCAGGGTCTTTTTGGTTGTATAAAGGGAACTGGATCTATTTCAAATATTGGACTTACTAACATTGATATAACGGGACGTGATCGGGTAGGTGGACTTGTGGGGAATATTGATGGTACGTATACAATAAATGATTGTTATTCTACGGGGAATGTCACTGGTTTCTGTATTATAGGTGGTCTTGTTGGAGATGCTTGTACCGGTAGTGTCATAAACTATGATGCGGGTTATGCTACCATTATAAATTGTTCAAGTTCAGCACATGTAATTGGACAAGGATTCGTTGGTGGTCTCATTGGTGTTGGGAAAGGACTGATAATTAATAGCTATAGTACTGGAAAGGTTGTCAGTGCCACACAAGGTGCAGGTGGTTTAATGGGAGGGGCTGTAAACAGTACGATCACGAATACCTACGCCACAGGAGATGTTGTGGGAGACTCATTTTGGGTAGGAGGACTTGTTGGCTCAGTTTTCAATTCTAGTATTGCAAATAGTTATGCCACTGGAAATATTGTGGGAATCGACCAGGTTGGCGGTTTAATTGGAGGTCTAACTAGAGATTATATAAATAATATCTCAATATCTAACTCAATTGCACTTAACAATCAAATATCTGGACGCACGAATATCTCCAGAATAATGGGCTCAATTAGTGAAAATACTTCTTTTGTTAATTGTTATGCTTGGATTGGTATGATTGATAACGACCGTAACCTTTTCCCAACTGGCACAATGTCAGATAGGAATGGTGCCGATGCCTCCTCTAGTGATGTATGGAACAATATTTCTTACTTCGAATACACTCTTGGATGGGATTTCACTCATACGTGGATGATGAATTCCAATAATGATGAATATCAACTTCCAGTTTTGCAGTGGCAGGCAACACTGGTTTCAGGAAATGTAAGTTATCTCAAAATGGATGCAAATCAAGTAGCCACTCCTATTATTACACCTGGCGGAGGAACATATTTTACTGCGCAATATGTTAGAATTGGTACAACCACCACTAATGCTTCAATCTATTACACAACTGATGGCACAATGCCTACTACATCAAGCATGCAATATACAAGTTCAATTTTGATTTCTTCTACAACAACAATTAAGGCAATTGCATTTAAAAATGGAATGATTAATAGTTCTGTTGCCTCGGTTACCATTGAAGTTGCAGATTTCCCATTAACCGCAGTTGTCACTCCTTCCGTGACTGTGCCGAGTGGGCAAATCACAATATATGGCACCACAGAGAGGTCATCCCTACTTCAGTATTACATTTTTGGTTCAAATTATTTTAAATTTGATACTATAGTGGTCGATTCTGACAATAAGTATTCAAAGATTATTAATATTACGGGATTATCTTTAGGTACATACTATATAATAATACTACATCCTGGATATG
>JAAZFB010000468.1 GCA_012511915.1 Clostridiaceae bacterium | reverse complement strand
TGAACCCAAAATCTCTAGGTATAATGAAAGCAAGTTCCTATCCACATAATGCTGCAAGCTTATTTAAATGCAGCCGTTCCGGGTTTCATTGCCCGGTGGCCCGCATAGAGCTGGAGTTTATTGTTAAACCTGACAACACGCTTTTTCGATGCGTTTGATACAATGCACATCTTATAGCCTTCTGCTTTTATAGTTTCAATCCATTTTACTGCATTCTCGTCCGCCTCCGCCACATGATTTGGCACTAGCGTATTATCAATATCGAGAATAAGGCCCTTTATCTGATTTTTATCCAAAAGCTCTTTCGTAATATCCACTATACTGTCAACAGCAATGCACGGATAGAATATCTTTAACATTGATGCCTCCTGGTTTTATTGTTGAATCCGTCTTAGCTATCATAGCAAAAATCAACTTTACTGGCAATGTTACAGATATCTCAGTTCAAATATTTCTCCATCTTCACAGAGGTGTCGATCAATTCATTCACATACCCCTTTGCTTCCTCTGCCTTATACATATTCTGCGCAGTAAGTGCGCTGGCCTCCTGAGCGCTGGCCGTAACTTCCTCGCTTACGGCGGAAATGTCATTGATACTTTGAACCAATTTATCATTATCTCGCAGTATTTTAGAGACCCACTCATTCACTTTGTTTACAGTCTCTTTGACCTCGTTCATTTTACCGTTAATATCAGAAAAAATTTCCTTTGTCCGCGATACCATGATGTTTTGCTCTTCGTTAGATTGTCTGAGAGTCTGAACCTCTAATGCTGATTTGTCAGATTGTTCATTTAATGCATTCACAATTCTTGCAATCTCATTTGTGGATTCCTTACTTTGAGCCGCAAGCTTTCTTATTTCTTCCGCAACAACAGCAAAGCCCTTTCCTATTTCTTCGGCTCTTGCGCTTTCGATAGCGGCATTGAGTGACAACAGATTTGTCTGTGCGGAGATATTCGATATCAACTCTGTTATGACACGAATCTCTTCTGCTTTTTCTTTCAGTATCAGCATGCTATTGTAGGCGCTGTCACTGTTTTGAATCACGTTGAAAGCCTTTTCGCTCAAGTTTTCTACTATGGACATACCTTCCTCCAGGGCCCTTGCAGCATTTTGTGAAATCTGTTCCATATTTTTTGAATCTCTGGAAGCACTTGCAATTAAATTATGTATATTCTGAGTCAGTGTCGACTGAAGCTGAATGTTCTCGGCGGTATCAGCTGCACCCTTTTCGATTTCCTGCACCGCATTTGAAGCAACATCCGTCAGCTCGCTAAGTTCGCTTACAATTCTGTGAACTTCCTTTGAGTTTTTGTCCAGAACTCCGGCTATCTGTAAAACATCCTGAAGTATAGCCTCCTGCTTTTTCCTCTCAGATTCAATATTATTGATTTTATCTATATTAAATTGGTTAGACAGTTTGGTGGATAATATCATAGCCAAGGAAAACAAAGATACGGCGGCAAATTGGATCAGGTAATTCGCCATATTGAACGAATCAGTTAATTTAAGAAATACTATGTAATATAGAATTTTTACTACATTGATAATTGATAAACTGGCACAGCTGGCAACAATGATTCGCATGTCGAAATAAAGAAAATACCCCAATATGATTGGAAACATATAGACAAATACAAGAGGCCGCTCAGGAACAGCTGTAAACATGGTAAAGATATATAGTGCGAAGTATCCTGATAATGTAATGAGTCTCATATTTCTGCTTTGTCGATTCTTTATGTAAACAAATGTTGCACTGATCATGGGAATTAGAATAAGAGCCAGTAAAATGCTGAAAAACGCTAAAGATTTGGTCC
>JAAZFB010000467.1 GCA_012511915.1 Clostridiaceae bacterium | reverse complement strand
CCTGTATGTCGCCCAAAAAAGGCACCCGCGGCATGGTGCCGCTGCTGTGTACCAAATCAAACATATACGAAATACTTCCGTCGGGAAGCGTATATGGCACCTGCCCGACCCAGCCGTCATCTATCCCGTCAAAATAACTGGGGTTTAGGCCCATGACCGCCTGATATTGCTTCTGTGTAATTTCAGTTTTACCAATATAATACCCTTTTGTAAGGGTTGCCGATATGTCTTTTAAACCGCCAGACGTCGTGGCTGTGGTCAGATAATGGGTACCGGCGGAAACGTGCGCCATTTCTATTTCTGGGGCAGTGCCAACGAAGTTCGGGGATACGCCCGTGTACCACGCCCCTGGTTCTATGACCGCCTGATCTAAGCCCTCGTCCCAGTAGACGTTGAACTGGGACTTACGTCCGTTCATTCGCTCGGCGAACTCGCGCAGCTGACAATAGTAGCGGTCGGCAATAAAGTAGACATCGTTCAGACCGGTATATCTTTCGCCATCAAGGTAAACGGCAAACCCTTCACCGGTGTTACCGGCATCAGCCGTTTCGGGGAGCCCTGCGGAAACTTCCTCGCCGGTATATGGCTTCCCAGTTTCTATCTTAGCGTAGCCGTACTCGCTGTCCCACGACACATCAAACTGTGCTGCCGTGCCGTTTAAAAGGACTGCAATTCCACGAAGAGATAAGTAGTTAAAGCCGCCTATATTATATGTCGCCGGAACGCCGACAAGCTTTCCGTTTACCAAAAATCGTATTTCGTTACGCATAGCGGGCACCCCTTTGCCCACTGCGCGCGCTGTCATGGGCAGCAGGGCCAGCGCCATGCACAAGGTAAGTAATATACTTATAAATCGTTTTTTCATCGCATAGTCTCCTCGTATAATATATTCTGAGATGTTCAAAGTAACCTCAATAACTTTATAATTTTATCTAATCGGTTTGGTAATACCCGTGATATAATTGTCTTAATGTCAATCAGGTATTAGTTCTTTTGTCTCCTGTTGAACCGCATATGGTTTATTCATGAAAAGTCTGTTCCCCTGACACAGAAGTTGGCTTCAAACCGCCGGCTGTGACCTACCCCCGATTTTTGGTCCAGTTTCATTGTTAGTCCAGGACCGAAATTCGGTAGGAATATCCATTCCTGCATAGTTACCATTTTACACTATTATCCTTGCATCGTCAAGGGCGGAGTTAGCAGTGTATTTACCCTTGATGATACAAGGATAATGCTGTATCCTTTTTTATGCAGGAATTATTATTTTTTCATTTCCGAAATAGCAAGCAGGCCACTGGTTCTCACCGAATTTGATGTAGATTTATGGACAGCAACAATCGATTCAGTAACATTCACCAAAGACAATAAGCTGATATTTGAATTCAAAGACAGCAGTAAAATAGGCACTTTCGCCACTTCTGGCAAAGTAAAACCACCATCTATTTTTTTATCAATAGATGGTGGTTTATTTGTCTAATAACCCTAACTTTGATACAATTACACGATTGTTCTCTTACGTTTCAAGGGGGTGCATTTCCGTTATGGTGGGTGCATACTTTTACACGAACCATCTTACCACGTTTTTTGTCTGCAATTGTAAAATGCATCCCATATTTATTATGATTGCGGAATTGCACTAAAGTTTGTAATTAGTCATATTAAGCAACTTCACATCCTACGGGTTTTCATTGGCATATCTGTCAAACCTATACCGTTGAAACATCTCTATATTCTCTCTTCCTGCATAAGATGATACATTTATTTCCGGCTCAAGGGATGATGTGGCAAGGTATGTGCAGTTTATAAATTCTGGGTTAACATCGCTTGATACTTTACTGGCAAATTTATCTGATGGGAGCTTACTGATTACACTACTGTCAGTAGCACAATTTTCAAATAAAGCGTACTCGGTTACTTCACCTACAAAACCGCTTGCTTTCTCTTCATATCCCACTACATTCGCTTCTGTAAAACAATTTCTAAATATATTCGAGCCAGTGCTGCTTCCTACAAATCCGGCTATATTGTAATCTCCCGAAACAAATCCATAGGTACGGCTGTTTGATATATGTGATGTGCCTTGTGCATTGCCGACAAAACTGCCGGCACTTTTATATCCGGCAACAATGCAATTAGCTATGGACTGTTCAATTTTATGTGAATTAGATCCAACCAAGCCGCCTACATAACTTACCCCTGTAACGATTCCCTGTACGGTACAGTTGAAAATTTCTCCACCGAGGTTATTACCAACCAAACACCCAATATAACTTTGGCTTGTTATGTTGGCTTTAACAATATTCACATTTTGAATGCTCCCGCCATTGACCACTCCAAACAATCCTTGCGGCTGATTATAATCTGTATAAATTGTTAAGTTATAGATGCTTTTGTCGTCGCCATCAAAATGACCCATAAATGCTGTGTTTTCACCATTTCCTATAGGAGTCCATAACTTACCTTCAAGGTATATGTCATTTGACAGTATAAAATAAGTTGATTGAAATGTTTCACCGTTGCTTACACATTGGGCAAGGTATGCTAATTGCTCAGAAGTTTCTATTACATATGGGTCACTCTCATCCCCGCTCCCGCTTTCAAAGGAGTTCGCCGCAAAACCAATCCAGTTATCTAAGGAGGTATTGTGACCGTTTAGCACATCAACATCCAGTGCAACACGTTCTCCATCAACAAGCATAGATATTGAATATTTTGCATCAGGTGAGTAAATCATTGGAGGAATGCCAGTCATTTTAAATTCAGTTATTCTATTCGGCTTAATCTCTTTTTTTGTTGTGAGATTTATGTTTATTGCATTTTCACCATTTTTGTGCCATGCTATTGTGACAGTGCTACCCATTTTAATACCCGAAGGACCTGTAGTCAACAAAATATAGTTTATTGGCAAGCCATCGTATCTGTCATATCTTTTTACGAACCATTTTGCGGCACCATTTTGATAGAATTCACTCGCTGGCTTTGGAATTATTCGCCCAGTATCAGATCGTGAATTTCTTGAATTTTCCGTATCAACTTCAGCGATGAATTCATCGTTTGTTCCATTTGAAAGTAGAAGCAAACCTTTGGGTATGATGATCGTGTATTTTGTGCTATTATCACTTAGACTGAAGGGTATTTTCAAACTATCATAACTAATTTCATCTGAAATATCATCATCAATCATTTTCTCCAATACTGCTTTCGTAGTTTCTGAGCTATTACACCCTACTCCATCCTCGTCAATTATTCTTATAGAATCAATAAGGCTTGCATCCGCAAATTTTATTAAATCAGAAATTCCTTTCACAATAACATAACCCCGGTTGTTTATGCCACTGTATAAAACTTTATCTGCTAACAGAGGAACAGTGTCCTCCTTAATAGATACTAAAAATTCATAGTTTTCAATGGTTAGGTCACTTTTAGTCACTGTAAAGGCAACAACACAATCACCATAAATCTGATTTGCATTAAAATTCATAGCGGCAAAGCGGCTTAGCAATGTGGCGCCGTATGTTTCTAATCTTTCGTATATTATGGTATCATTTTTATCCTTTGCTGTGATTAAGACAGAGGTTATATCCTGTGCTGTAACATCCATATAAAACCACAAGACATCTTCATATGTAGCCTCTGCCAGAGTGTCACATGGAATCAACTCGTCAACAGGAAGGGTTTCAGGCTTTCTTGTACCCTCTCTGTCCGGCGTTTGAACATACATATACATTTCATCCGAAAAATTCCATGATAGTATTGTGCTGTTTATGGCGATAACCGTTGCACTTGCGGCGATAATAATTATTATTCCAATTATTAAAATAAATAGTTTTTTGGGTGTTTTCATTTAGCACCGACCTTTCATTATCATCTGTAGGTATTTTGAAAATTGCAAATCGGATGTTAACATAATTTAATTTATTCTTATTATTCCTTATTATCATGTCATGCAGCTTTTGGGGTGTACCATACTCATGAAAAAGTTATTGACTTAACATACGATAAATTATCATCGCCATTTCTGCCCTCGTTATGTTGCTTGCCGGGCGATATGTACCATCAGCATAACCTTCTATTATCCCCTTCTCAATTCCAGTTAAAAACTCTGAACTTAAATCAGAACGCACAGCACCGTAATCAACAATGTTATCGGCGGACATCATCGAAGTGCCGTTTGACAAGTCCAATGTATTTACTAAGGCCACTACCACTTCTTCTCGTGTAGTATATTCATCGGGTCGAAAATGGTCGGTCTCATTTTCCTGTAAGGGCAACACCCCATTCAATGCTCGAATAAACTTATTTGCCCAATGGTCCTCTGTATCTCTATAAGTCATATTATCTGTTTCGCTGTCATTTGGAAATGCCGTAGCAATAATTTTGGCGGCTTCTGCACGTGTTACATTTGATTCAGGACGGAAATAACCGTCTGGATATCCGCTTATAACTCCTTGTGTAACTAAATTTGATACTTCCGCAAAAGCCCAGTGCTCGGGGTGAACATCATAAAATGTCGCTTCGTCTGGCAATTCAACATTCTGGCGAAGCATTACGGAAAACGAAAACTGTGCCTTGCCGCTCCTTGCTTTACCATCTGCGGTTGCTGCAAATCCTTCATCCAATGCTATACCATACTGTTGCTCCTGATAAACTTTCATTGGTATTGTAATAATCACTTGCCCATTTTCAGTTTCGGTGCGCACATCATCCGATAATTCAATATATTCCATTAGCATTTTACCTATATTAGATACAACATACCCTTGCTTGAGTTTAATAATAACATTTAATATGTCCCCATCATTCTCGATGTAATATTTATCACCATCGGCAGGAAATGTCGTTTCTATAAAATTATCCGGACGCAGTTCAAGATTTGGCAAAGTAAAAGTGTATTCTAATTTCTTATTATATTTGTCGGAATGTTTTGTTTTAGCCGCTTGAGTTGGGATGTGTAAAATGAATGTTTCATCCACTGAGCTGTTCGAAATATCAAGGTCGAATGTAATTGCTGACAAGGCACTGAATGAGTCCGGCACGAGACAATCTGTGCCTTGTGAATCAGTAACTGTGATTCCATCAACACTAATCAAGTCAACGGAATCGTTTAACTTAAACATACAGTAATATACATTTGAGTCTGATTTCCTCAAATAATTAGTAGTGTTAATCGATATATCAAAAGTATCTGATTCAACTTCGTTGGCCACAACAAGTGGAAACTCAAAAGTGTCTGTTTTGCCACCAGCAAATTCAACCGTAACTAAAAACGCGCCTCTTCCCTCTGAATCGGTTAAAGTGAGTTTCCCTTTACGAATGCTCTCATCGCCAAGTTCGTAAGCAATTTTGTTACTTATCACTTCTGTACTAT
>JAAZFB010000048.1 GCA_012511915.1 Clostridiaceae bacterium | reverse complement strand
GTGTTATATTTGATTGAATTTAGTATGAATAATAGGAGTGTTTATACATGCTTATAAAAAATGCAAACATTTTAACAATGGACAACGGTAAGTGTTATAAAAAAGGATTTATAAAAATAATCAACGGAAAAATTGCCCAAGTGGGTGAAATGCAAAACGCACCCACAGATGATGACAACTTAATTGATGCCGAAGGCGGTTTTGCTTTGCCCGGTTTTGTAGATGCTCATTGCCATTTAGGGTTGTTTGGTGACAGTATTGGTTTTGAGGGCAGTGACGGTAACGAAGAGACAACTCCGTTAACACCGCACCTGCGTGCTATAGACGGTATTGACACGTTTGACAGATGCTTTGAAGAGGCAAGAAATTCCGGTGTAACAACAGCGGTTGTAAGCCCCGGAAGTTCGAATGTTATCGGAGGGCAAATTGCCGCGATAAAGACCTTCGGCTGTTGTGTTGATGATATGATTATTAAAGCACCATGCGGAATTAAATGTGCTTTCGGTGAAAATCCAAAATATACACACAGCGAAAAAAAACAAATGCCAACAACAAGAATGTCAACTGCCGCACTACTTAGGGAAGCCCTGTATAATGCAAAAATGCAACAAAAAGATACGGAAGAAAAAGTTGATTTTCAAACACAGCCGATATTGGGTTTGTTAAACAGGGAACTTCCTTTGCATGCACATGCGCACAGGGCAGATGATATTTTAACCGCAATGAGAATTGGCAAAGAATTTGACATACTTGTGAAAATAGTGCATGGTACACAAGGCGATAAAATAGCTGACAAGCTTGCAGAAGAAAACATTGACGTTATCATTGGACCGATAATAAATAGCAGAAACAAACCCGAACTGAGCGGAGCAAGTATGAAAACCGCCGCAATTTTACAAAATGCCGGTGTACGTGTTGCTCTTACAACAGACCATCCCGAGGTGCCAATTAACTTTTTACTGCTGAGTGCTCAGCTTGCCGTAAAAAACGGAATGAGTGCTGAAGGCGCATTGCGTGCTATAACTTGCGATGCCGCATCAGTTGCGGGTATAGATAACTATGTCGGCAAAATCAAAAACGGATTGCATGCCGATATTTTGATTTTTGATAAACCACCTTTGGATTTTAACTCGAACCTAATTTTAAAAATAATCTCAGGGCAACTAATTGCGTGAAAAATATTTATGCCTTTACATTTGGTTGGACATGGGCGATAGCACTTGCAAGGTGCTGTAACTCCAGACTGCTGTACGGCGTTTTTGATACCCTCTGTATATCAGAGGGTATAAATTTTTCTGGTTTTCTATATCTATTCAACACATATTTGTTCAGCAGCGGTAACTCTTTTGCCATTGTTAATAGGTCTGCCTCACTTAGCTGAGGTATTACCGTTGTTCTTACTTCAAAGTCTATATCATGATGTTGAAGCAGTCGTATTGTTTCTAAAACCACATCCGCATTTGCGCCGTTGCCGCATATTTCTTTATATCTCGATGCAGGGGCTTTATAGTCCACCGCAAAGTAATCACATAATTCTTCACTCAATATCTGTTTAATAACATCGGGTGATGAGCCGTTGGTATCCAACTTTATTTTATATCCCATAGCCTTTATCATAGCCAAATACTGCATAAGACCACTCCGGAGTGTAGGCTCACCACCTGTTATTACAACACCGTCCAATAACCCAACCCTCTTTTCGAGAAACTGTATAACCATACGGGGGTCGGTAATAACATAGCTTCCGTCAATTAAAGACCTGTTGTGACAATAAAAACAGTTGTAGTTACACCCCGGCACAAATAGAACACATGAAACCAAGCCCGGGAAATCTATCAGTGAACTTTTAATCATTCCCGCAATTTTCATTGTAAAGCATTTCCCTTTCCGACAATAAAACTGATTACTTCTGCAACTTTTTTGTATTTATACTAAAAACTAATTAAAAACCAACTAATACTAAATTCAATCAAATATAGTGTTATATTTGCGAGATGATTTTTTGCTGAGCAAGGCATGGGTTCTTTTGAATGCTTTTTGCATTCAAAACGGTTCCATAACGAT
>JAAZFB010000466.1 GCA_012511915.1 Clostridiaceae bacterium | reverse complement strand
GCTGCATATTGCCTGCACCGCCAGAGGCAATTATCGGTATTCCAACTGCCTGTGAAGCCGCTTTGTTAAGCTCGTTATCATAACCATTTTTAACTCCGTCGCAATCCACACTTGTCAGCAGTATTTCACCTGCCCCCCTTGTTTGTCCATCCTTTATCCACTCAATGACATCAATCCCTGTATCTGTACCGCCGCCGTTAGTAATTACCGTCCATCCGTTGCCGTCCTTTCGCCTTTTAGCATCAACAGCAAGAACAATACAATCACTACCAAAGGTCGCCGCGGCATCATTTATTAACTGCGGGTTTTTTATTGCTGCAGAATTTATCGAAATCTTATCTGCCCCAAGACTCATTATTTTTTGTATATCTTCAATTGTACTAATTCCCCCACCCACAACAAGCGGTATAGTAATTTTTTCTGCAACTTTTGAAATAATGTCCAAAACTGTGTTCCTGTTTTCGCTCGAGGCGGTTATGTCAAGTATAACCAACTCATCTGCACCCTCGGCATTGTACTTAACAGCTGCATCAACAATGCTCCCGGCATCTTGGAAATCAACAAAATTTACGCCCTTTACCACACGCCCGTCTTTCATATCAAGACAAGGTATTACTCTTTTGTATTCCATAAAAAACTCACCCCAATATTTCTTTAAGATTTATATTACCGCTATAAAGCGCCTTACCTATTATCACACCACTTACGCCTATTTTCCGCAAGCGATCCACATCGCCTGCATTTGCAACCCCGCCCGAAGCAATAACTTCCATAGTAACACTTTGCACCATTTTTTCCATTGCGACTATGTTAGGGCCGGATAACATACCGTCTGTTGCAATATCGGTATAAACAATTGTTTTTACCCCTAAGCTTTCCATTTTTTTGGCAAACTGTATGCTGTCGTATTCGCTTAAATTTTCCCAACCATCTGTTGCCACAAACCCTTTTTTTGCATCAATGCCAACTACAATCTTTTCACCACAGAGAGAAATGGCTTTTTTTATAAATTGATCATTTCCCACAGCCGATGTACCCAAAATCAAGCGGGTTACTCCCATATTAATATACATTTGAATATCATCAAGTGTGCGTATACCCCCACCAAGCTGAATGGGAATGTCTACCTTTTGTAAAATACTTGCCACCGTTTTATCGTTTATCGGCTTACCGATTCGTGCACCGTCCAAATCAACTAAATGCAAATACTGTGCGCCCTGCTGCTGCCATTTCTCAGCCATCATTGCCGGATCATCCGAATAAACAGTGCTTTTATCGTATTCACCCTGCAAAAGACGCACACATTTTCCATCTAAAATATCAATTGCCGGATATATCTTCATATTCTATCCCCCCTAAGCCTTCAACCAACTTTGTGATTCGTGATTTTTTCATTTTAAGGCTAACTCTGTTTACCACAAGCCGAGCGGAGATGTCGCATATTGTTTCAATTATTTCAAGATTGTTTTCGTGAAGCGTTTTACCGCTTTCTACAATATCCACAATTACATCGGAAAGACCGCAAAGAGGAGCAAGTTCCACACTTCCGCCAAGTTCTATTAATTCAATTGTTTGTTTTTTTTCTGTCGAAAAATAATTTCGCGCGATGTTTGGGTACTTTGTTGCAACTTTGATAAAAGTGTTTGACATTACATAACTTTTTTTTGCGCAAACACACATTTTACACTTCCCGAATTTTAAATCCAGAACCTCATATAAATCCTTACCTTTTTCCAAAAGGCAATCTTTACCCACAATTCCCAAATCCGCAACCCCGTACTCTACATAGGTGGGAACATCCATTGCTTTGACAAGGATAAATCTAAACTTGTTTTTTTCATCGGTAAATATCAGTTTGCGTGATTTTTCTTTTAATATCTCACAATCTAAACCTATCTTTTCAAATAAGTCAACAGAGAACTTTGCAAGTCTTCCTTTCGCCAACGCAACAGTCAAATAATCCACTGCACTATACCCCCAATAATTCGGAAATTGATGTAGTTTTAACATCACCATCCAAAAGGTTTATAATTTTAATTTTTTCAGAATCTATTATATTTACAATACCGCCTACTCCTCTGCCCTTTGCGAATTCATATATCCCTTCGTAATTTTGCTCCATTTGAACAACAAGCCCGGTCTTTCGCATACCTTCGGCAACTTTATAAGCCACGTCCCTGTTATTTTCATAGCATACAATTACGTCAACCCTCGGCAACGGTATTGTATTTTTTGCATCACCCAAGGCGGAAATAACGCGTTCTATACCTATTGCAATGCCGGTTGCGGGTATATCTTTACCAAAGCCACCGATTAGCTCGTCATACCTGCCTCCGCCGCAGATCGGGAACCCGACACCATGTGTAAAGCCTTTAACCATTACACCAGTGTAGTAGCTAAGCCCCTGCACCATTCCCAAATCAATTGCAATATAATTTTGCAAACCGTAATCTTTCAAAATATTATACACTTGTGTTAGATTGTTTAAAGCAGCTGTTGCACGTTCTCCGATGTTTTTGTTTTTTAACTGCTGAACAATATCCAATTTGCCAAATAAGTTAGGTAGCTGTATAATCAAATCCTTTACATCAGTGTCTATGTTAATACTTTGTACAAGCTGTGACAATCCGACAACATTTTTTTGATCGGTAAACATTCGTATCTGCTCGGTTATTTTCTCATCAAGACCGGCTTGTTGTGCTATACCTTTAAAAAACTCTGCCTGCCCTAAATCTAATTGAAAGGCTTTGAGCCCACAAGCCAAAAGTGCGCGTATTGTTAGTGCAATTACTTCGGCATCCGCCTCCGGAGTGTTACTGCCTATAAATTCTACACCTGCCTGTGTGAATTGTTTTTGAATTGCACCGGCCACGGTGTTACCCTCTCTGAATGCGCTGCCTATATAACATACTCGTTTTGGAAAATCGCTATTTTTAAACTTCGTTGCGCATACGCGTGCAACGGGCATTGTAAAGTCCGGACGCAATACAAGAATTCTGCCTCGCGTATCAAAAAACTTAAACATCGTTGTTTGATCGACTTCCATACCGCCGCCGGCAAACACATCATAGAATTCAAACATCGGTGTTTGAATTTCAAAGTATGCGCTTTTAGCGTACACTTGGCTAATCTTTTTTTCTATGTAGCTTTTAATTGCGCAATCGTTTTCTAAAACATCAAAAGCACCCTCTGGTGTGTGAGTTTTCCATTGACCCAAAAAACATCAACGCCTTTCACTTTAGCATGGTAAACTGTTAAAGTGATTTTAACACACAAATTTCTTTTTGTCAATAAACCTGAAAAACTTTTATGTGATATATTGAATTTAGTAGACCTGTCCGGAAATTCAACGCGAGTGGAAAACCGAGGATTTTTTTCGCGTGGGCGTGCGGACGGGTTCCGGTAATAATTGGTTTATTAGCGGGTTCCGGTCGTGCGTCCACACGGAAAAAAGACCGGTTACGCCGCCGTGATTGAATTTCCGGACAGGTCTTTATTAACATAAATGTAATTTGACTTATAACTCATGCACGTGTATAATAATGGTAGGAGGTGTTACAAAAATGACTAATAAAAGACTGCTTCCGATTATCATGATATTGCTGTTTTGTCTGTTCTCCCAAGCTGTATTTGCGGATAATGAAAATGACAATTTTGAATTAAATAACAATACAAACATTGAAATTACTCTTTCTGTTACACCCGAGACAATAGACTTTGGCAATGAAATATCACTTACTGCAAGAGTTACCGCAGTGGGTGTCGACAGCGGCACCGGGATTATAATATTTTACAAAGGTGACGCAGAGGAAATTTCACGGCAAAGCTTTGAGGGTGAAAAAGATTACAACGCTGCTTACACACCGGAACACCCTGGTGAATATACCTTTTATGCCATATTTTCAGATAATAATGCGCTATCGGTCCATTCAAACAACGTTACATATACTGTAGAAAAGCTTACAAATGAAATAACGCTTACATCAAGCAATGCAAGTATTGCAGAAGGCGAACTAATTACCTTTCATGCACAGTTAGAACATATTACACATGGTAATATAGTTTTTCAAAACGGTAATTCTGACTTAATAACAGTACCGCTTAACCAAAACGGCATTGCCGAGTATATTACATCTGTTCTACCTGTAGGTGCACACACAATAACCGCTAAATTCCAAGGGAATGAATTGTATAAAGAGGTAATCTCAGACGAATTAATACAAACAATACTTTCTAAAAATAATAATTTAAGTAAATTAAAGCTCTCAGACGGTAAAATATCATTTAATAAGGACAGAGTATTTTACAGGATTGAGGTCGCGAACTCTGTTAAATATATAAAGGTTACACCCACAACAGAATTTGACGGTGCCGCAATATCCGTTTCGGCAAAAAAGCTTTCGCAAACGTTAGAAAATGGTGAACAAAGCGGCAGAATATATTTAGATGCCGGTGAAACTACACGAATAACTATTATCATAACAGCTCAAAACTCAGATACAAAAACATACACACTTAATGTTTACCGGGCAAAAAACAGAGAAGAAGAAAACCGCGGTTCCACAATTCGGTATAGATTTTATCCTCAACAAAATAGTATTGTTTTTGCCGACATAGCGTATCATTGGGCAAACGACATTATAAGCAATCTATTAAAAGACGGTGTTTTATCCGGTGAAAAAGTCGGCGATGTTTATTACTTTTATCCGGATAGGGATATCACGCGCGCCGAATTTGCAGTGATTGTATCAAAAGCGTTGCAACTTGATGTAGCGTATACAAGATATCTTGAATTGCCCTTTAATGACGAACGGACTATCCCGCAATGGAGCATTGAATATGTCAGAGCAGTTTATTTTAACGGCTGGATGGGCGGGGACGGCATAGGTTTTAACCCAAACAGCAGCATTACACGAGCTGAGGCAATGACGGTACTAGCACGAATTACCGGGCTTTACAGCGATGGTGTGGACTTTGCAGACAGTTGGCAAATACCTGAGTGGGCATATTCTTCAATGGCAGGGTTAGTAAATGCCGGAGTTGTTACCGGATATGATGACAATACCATTCGCCCCACCAATTTTATAACCCGTGCCGAGGCAGCAAAAATTATTCACGCGACTTTGAAGTAACTTTTTTCTTTCGTTACCGTATAATGTTATAGGCGGAGCATTGAATAGTTGGTTTATACTGGCTTTTCATACTAAATTCAATCTAATTAGAATGAATTTACTATCAGCTCCCACCATCAGACAATAGGCGGTGGGGAAATTGGATTTTATATACGATTATCAAAAGCTTTGTGCGGATATTACAAAGCTTTCTTGTAATTATCCATTTATTAAGCTATCCTGTATAGGTAAAAGCAATAAACACCGAAAGTTGCATATGTTACAGCTTGGCAACGGTAAAACAAAGGTGTTATATAATGGGACACATCACGGACTGGAATGGATAACATCTGCAATATTGATGAAATTTGTCTTTGATTATGCCAAAAGCTACATAACAGGCACCCGACTCTACGGTTTTGACATTCGCAAGCTGTATGAAAACGCAAGCATATACATAGTTCCCATGGTAAACCCAGATGGGGTTGAAATATCTAAAACTAAAAAAAAATGGCAAGCAAATTCTAAAGGTGTTGACCTTAATCATAACTATAACGCCGGTTGGCAACAGTATAAGGCTTTAGCCGCACAGCAAGGTATTACAAAAAAGTGCGCCACGCGCTACCCCGGAAAAGGATGGGAAAGTGAGCCGGAATCAAGCGCAATAGTTAATTTTACGCGTATAATGAGCTTTGATTATGTAGTCGCGCTACACAGTCAAGGCAAGGAAATATATTGGCAATATGGCAATATTGATCCACCGAAAGCGGAGAAAATCGGAAAGCTTATGTCTGAGGCAAGCGGCTACGCACTTATTAGGGCAGATGGTTTGTCTTCGTATAGCGGCTATAAAGACTGGTTTATAAAAGAATTTAATCGACCCGGTTTTACAATTGAGGTCGGTGAGGGCAAAAACCCGTTGCCTTACAGCTGCTTTGATAAGGTATATAACGAGGTAGTAGGCATTTTATTATTGCCCGGGGAGATATATTTTGATTTCTGATACTAAATTCAATCAAATATAGTGTTATATT
>JAAZFB010000465.1 GCA_012511915.1 Clostridiaceae bacterium | reverse complement strand
GTACTTGCAAGCATAGCATTTGGACGTCCAAACGCATCTTGTTAGGGGGTTTCCCCTAATACCCCGCCCCTCGGCGGTTTTAAAAGGAGGTGTAATTTATGAGAAAAAGAAATAGGCGGCTTGATGTCAGGCTTAGCGACGGTGAGGATATCAAGCTAAATAATCTTATGCTTGAAACAGGCTTGACTGCTTCCCAGCTTATACGGAGTATGATATTGCAAACAGAAATTCGTACAAAACCACTTGAAAACTCACCAAAACTTTTACGGGAATTAAATGCTATCGGAAACAACATCAATCAAATTGCCCGAAAATCAAACGCCTATGATAAGGTCAGTCAAGCTGAAATTTCAGAAATAAGAAAAATGCTATCAGATATTTATAGGGAGGTCAAAGGCTGATGGCGATTACAAAGGTTTATGCAATCAGAAGCAGGTTAGATGTTCGTGTAAATTATGTTGCAGATGATGAAAAAACCAATCTTAATCATATGATTGACTATACCATAGATACAAACAAAACAGAGCAGCGGCTCTTTAAGTCATGTATAAACTGTGACAGCGTAGAAAATTCTTATCGTGAAATGAACGCAACAAAAAAGCGATGGCAGAAAGAGGACGGCGTGTTGGGTTATCATTTTATACAATCGTTTAAGCCGGGGGAAACCACACCGGAACAAGCACACAAAATAGGTATGGAGTTTGCCAGACAATGTTTTGGTGATAGGTTTGAAGCGGTTATCGGGACGCATCTTGATAAACATCATCTGCACAACCACATTATTGTAAATTCTGTTTCCTATCTTGACGGTAAGAAATATCATTCCTCACCGCAAAGCTATTATAACAAAATACGAGCAACATCCGATAAATTATGCGAGGAAAACAATCTATCGGTCATCACACCAAAAGACAAAGGCAAACATTATGCCGAATGGAAAGCACAGCAAGAAGGCAGACCTACTATCCGTTCCGTTATCCGGCAGGAAGTGGACGAGATTATAAAAGACTCATACAACTTCCAAACCTTTATAGAACTTTTGCGGCGGCGTGGATATACCGTAAAATATGGCGAGCGTGTCAAATATATTGCGGTCAAGCCGCCACACTCCGTAAAATATATCCGCTTAAAATCACTTGGCGGAAATTATACGGAGGAAAATATAAAGCTACGCCTTGAAGCACAGCGCAAAGGAATCAGACAGCTTGACACCGTAGAGCGTAAGCCGCCCACACGATATAAACTTATGAAAGGCACTCTCGGCATTTTAAAACCTAAAAAAATTAAAGGCTTTATGGCTCTATACTTCCACTACCTATATCTGCTCGGCAAAGTTAAAAAACGGACGGCACCTAAAAAGGTGTCTTTTTTAATGCGTGAGGAACTTTTGAAGTTTGAGCGGTATCAAAAACAGTTTCGGTTTTTGCATAAAAATAATATTACCGCCAAATCGGAACTCATAACCACAAAGAACAAAATTGAGGAAGAAATGAGTAGCTTAGTTTCTACCCGTGAAGATTTATACACACAAAAAAAGGCGGCTGATACGGAGGAATTAAAATCCGATGTTCAATCCCAAATATCGTCTATCAATATTCAGCTTCGTGAACTTCGTAAGGATAAAAAACTATGTGAAAATATCGAAAACGATATAAATATTATTGCACAAAAATTACATCAAATTGATGAAAGTAAGGAAAAAACAAATTATGTGAAGGAGGAACACATTCATGAACACAAGCAGCGAAGTAGCAGATTTAATGGTTAAGGAAGCAATTCAGGTTACGGAATCGGCGGTGAAGCTGGCAGGGCTTGGGGCGAAAAACTTGGCGGCTCTGCTCATTGCAGTCATGCAGGATAATCAAAAAACACAGGGGAAAACCAATATCCAAAAATTGATTAAGGAGGGCAAACAGCTTTGTATTTTACAAATTGATAAAAATGATTTATCCACATTTAATGGTGAATCAAAAAAATATGGTGTCCTATACACTGCTGTTGCTGACAAGACCGGGGACAGCAATTTGGTTGATATTATTGCAAAGCATGAGGATATTGGCAGGCTAAATTATATCATGGAAAAGATGGGCTGTCCCATTCCCGATAAAGATGATTTTATAGAGGAACAGCACGAACAGCCAAAAAACGCCCCAGCCCGTGCGACGAAAG
>JAAZFB010000464.1 GCA_012511915.1 Clostridiaceae bacterium | reverse complement strand
GAGCAGGAGTGGTTGTGTGACATATTAACCGAAAAAGCCGACGAGGACACAGTAAATTTGTATGAGGGTGCTTGCTACGATTTAGGCTATATTGCCGGGCTAAAAATGGGGGCAAGCATTACAGCTGCATTGTTAAAATAAGTGCATGAATACTCACAAACAAATCAGTGAACAATCAGTGAGTAATCATATACAGCAAAAACAAACATAACAAAGGAGGCGCGAATATGCTAACCCTGCCCAAAGAAAGCATAGTAAAATTTAACGCAAAGGGCGAAATAATCAGCGTAGAACACACAAAGACGATAACCGTAGAAAAAGTCACAAGACCGTTTGCAGAGGCTGTACTGGCGATGTTTGGAACGACACCCGAGGAAATAGTAAATGACATACGCAAGCAGACCGCCGACAATTGACTGCAGCCGACCGCAAACCGCCGCATAATTCCACCATAAGAGAGGGGCGAATAAAACCGCTCCTTTTTTGTCCTTTATTTGTCCTTTATTTTGGTGTTTGTCCTTTATATTTGACGAAACGCCGTTAAAGGGTGATGCTCACAAAACCGCATTATAACGCACCTTACAGCACTTGGCGGCACTTCACGAAAGGCAGATTTTACAACTCATAACCCGAAGGTCGCAGGTTCAAATCCTGTCCCCGCTACCAACAAAAAAAGCCAGTAATCATGACGATTGCCGGCTTTTATTAATTTTATACCGAGATGATAAAATGGTCAAATTGCCCCATACTTCGCCCCATACCCACTTAAATAATACGTTTTTTGCCCCATACTCAGCAGGAGGGGTATAGGAGGAAATTATAAAAAGTATATAGGGGTTGTATCTCGCAAAAATCTGTCCAATGTGTCCAATTGCCAAAAAACCCAGTAATCATAAGCATAAAAAGAGGACAGATCGCATTTTTTATATGCCCTTTTATCTGTCCAATTAGAATAATTATCTGTCCAGTTGCATTTATAGAGTATTTTTTATTATGAAAGATAGTGAGTTATCAGTATTTAGTGTATATTCTAAAACGTATTCTTTGTTCTCTGTCTTTTCTTTTATCTGTTCGAACGTATTACCTATATTTTCACCAAAAGTAATATTAATATCGCTATTTAGACTATGTATAAAGTTATGGGCAGCACTTATTCCATAACCCGTTGTTAGTCTTTGGGTGTAGAAAATAAAACAATCTTTATAGTCACCTTCCATAACCTTAAACCATAAGCTTATTATTTTAGGTTGACCATGTTTCCAAAAATAATCCCCTTTAACTAAGCAGACTTTATGTTCTCCTGGGGGAGCTACCTCAGCTTCGACACCACGCAATTGCTTGTATTTGTTTTTACATTCCTCTATATCTAATGCTTGGTTTTCAGAATACTGTTTTTGCTTTTCCATCTCAGCCTCAATGCTTATTTCACTTATAATTTGGGAAAACTTTTCTTTAGCACGAAATAGGAATAACTTCGTGCGTTCTCTGTTATTTATTACTTCGTAGGTGTCTTTCGTTTTCTCGTGTACGTAATTTTTGCAATCTTCAATTATTTCTTCTCCGGGTCTATCTAATCCTGCTTTTGATTGAGTTTCCATGTCGTGATAGTTATAAATAGATAACAATACCTCGGAAATATCATAATTTGAAAGCAAGGCATTTAATATAAGTAATTCATTTGGATTTAACTTGAAATCCATGATATTCGTAATTGCTTCATCACTTAAGCCTAGTTGGGCTCTAGGATCAATATAATCTCTTTGCTTACTATCGGTTTTACCTAGCAAATAATCAAAAGAATCATTAAAAAATTCAGCTATTTTTTGAATGGTATATATGTCTGGTGTGCTTTGCCCAGTTGCATATAGACTAATAGCTTGCCGTGTTACCCCTACATATTTCGCTAATATCGGTTGTGTCGTTTTGGTGTCATCCATTAAACTTTTCAAAGCTCGTGGAAATGGTTTTAGTTCTGTTATAAATGTTGGCTCTTCTTTCCTTGGCTTTCTCTTTTTTTCTGTATTGCTGAGTTTTGGTTCAGCTGTAAATGTTGGTTTCTCTTTACTTGACATTATTAATTCACCTCATAAGTTCTAATTCGTTGCACATTAAAAAATAGTGTTATAATGTGTTGACAATGTTATATGTTGTTGTTACAATACATGTGTAAGTTAATTTACGTTGACAAATGATAGACGCTTTGAATCAAAACAATTCAATGGGCTAAGAAATACTGATTTAATGTAATGATTGAAATTTTTTGAAAAAACTTGGCGTTTTAGTTAATACACTGATTTTTTCGCCAGCAAAGCTCAAGTTGCAATTTCAAGTAGTTGGATCAGGCTGACACATAGGATAACTTGTTATATGTTGTTGTTTCAATTATACAACTGTTACAAAGTGTTGTCAACAATTATTAAAAAAGGAGTTGAGATTTATGCGCAATCAAGACATCAGGAAAGAAATATCAGAATCAGGGCTTAAACTATGGCAAATAGCATCTGCTGTTTATAGCTGTAATGATGGTAATTTCAGTCGGAAATTACGGCAAGAACTACCCGCAGAGGAAAAGAAAAGAATTAGGGACGCAATAGTTCAATTGAAAAAAGAAGGTGAATAATGATGGAAAAATTAACACTGTCAGTTGAGGAACTGGGAAAGCAACTAAATATTTGTAAACAATCAGCGTATAAACTCATAAATTCACGTGGTTTTCCTGTACTCACATTAGGAAAGAGAAAAGTAGTACCCGTTGAAACTTTAAAGACTTGGTTAAGAGAGAATACCTTGAAAGGGGATTAATTATGGAGTTGAGCGAATTACTACAACGATTACACAAGGTCAAAGGGAGCGATAACCAATATTCAGCGCTATGCCCTGTGCACGATGACAAAAACGCAAGCTTATCAGTATCACAAGCAGATAATGGAAAAATATTATTAAAATGTCAAGCGGGTTGCTCTACCGAAAAAATAGTATCTGCATTAAGATTAACTATGTCGAATTTATTTCCCGAAAAAGCGTACGAGCCAAAAGCAAAGAAAAAAGTCGTTGCAGAGTACCTTTATAAAAATGCTGATGGTGAAACTATTCATAAGAAAATAAGATATAGTCCAAAGAGCTTTACACAAGCACATCTCGAAAATGGAAAATGGATTTTTAATCTTAAAGGGATAACGCCTTTGTTGTATAACTTGCCCGAGGTATTGGAAGGAATAAAAGATAATAAGCCAATTTATATAGCTGAGGGCGAAAAAGATTGTCTGACCCTAAAGAAACACGAGAAAATAGCCACTTGCAATACTCACGGTGCAGGTGAGGGCAAATGGTTATCACATTACAATGATTATTTAATTAATGCTTCTGTCATCATTATAGCAGATAATGACAAGGTTGGCAAGGATTTTGCAGAAGAAATAGCAAATAATTTAATTGGTATTGCTAAAAGCGTAAAGCTAATAGACCTTACGAGAATAATTCCTGACCTAAAAGAACATGGTGACATAACAGATTTATTTGATACCTTTGACAACGATACCGAAGCGCTTAAGCTGCTTGATGAATTAGTTGATAATACTCCATTATATGAGCCGAAAAAACAAGGAATTGACGAATATAGCGAAATGTTTTACATGAGCGGATACAGTGTTCACAACGGAAACACAGTACAGAAGGTTGAGAAATCAGACGGAAGTACTGATATTAAAATACTTGCAAACTTCGTTGCGTGGTGCAATGGTGAAAAAACTGTTGATGATGGTGCAGAAGCCCATAAGTATTTCCAATTAGTTGGTAAACATTCAAATGGTAGAAGCTTGCCACAGATTGACATAAGTGCAAGTGAATTTTCAAATATGAGTTGGGTTACTAAAATGTGGGGGTTTAATTGTAACATCAACTCAGGAAGCTGCACAAAGGATAAATTAAGGCACTGTATTCAACAGGTTAGCAAAAATTTAAAACAAGAAACAATATATACATATTCAGGGTGGTGTGAATATAAGAACAAATGGATATATCTACACGGTAATGGTGCGGTTGGAGCTGATAATATAACAGTGAAACTTGAAGGGAAATTATCTCATTATAAGTTACCCGAAGCACGGCAGATGAAATATACTGATACAGTTGTTAAAAGCGTTATTCTTATGGATATTGCGCCCAGGCATATAACTACACCACTACTAGCATTTACATACTTGAGCCCGCTTAATGAGTTTTTAAAACAAGCAGGGCATGAGCCGCGTTTTGTATATTATTTGATGGGCAAAACAGGGGCAGGAAAAAGTACGCTTGCAGCATTGTTTTTATCGTTTTTTGGTTCGTTTAGCAATAGTGACTTGCCACTATCGTTTATGGATACTGCAAACGCTATTGTAAATCAAACATTTTTAGCAAAAGATAATCTAATATGTATTGACGATTACAAGCCGGGAAATAAACAAGATGTAAATAAAATGGACAGCACGGCACAAGTAATATTGCGTTCTTATGGAGAACGTACCGGGAGAAATAGGCTAAAATCCGATAGTACACTAATGACGCAGCGCGCGCCAAGGGGCAACGCTATTATTACAGGCGAACAGCCGCCAAATGTGGGGGAGAGTGGAACGGCAAGGCTTATTGTATCGGAATTATTCCCTGGTGATATAGATTATCAGAAACTAACAACAGTACAAGGATATGCAAAAAATAATGATTTCAGCCTTTGTATGAGGGGCTATATAGAATGGCTAAAATCTGATTTTTTAGACAAAAACAAAGAAGCTTTTGTTGATAAATTATCAAAAAAGTTTGAAGATATAAGAAGTGACTTAGCAACGGCATTAAATGGAACAACGCACCCAAGGTGCGTAGAAGCTTTAGCACATTTATACATAGGTTATCAATTTTATCTTGCTTATTGTGAGTATGTCGGAGTTGCAGAGCCGAAACATACACAACAATTGATTGAGGAATTTTACAACATTTTGCTAAAATTGGGGGCAGAACACGCCGAATTGAGCTATACTGACAAACCAAGCACAAAATTTATTATTAAGCTAAGAGAGTTGATAAATACAAAGGCAATTTTTATAAACAGAATAGATGGCTTTGATAATGTTATAGAAAAACAGCCATTCGTCGGGTATTTTGATGATGATAATTATTATTTCTACGCCGAGACAATATATAAATGTTTAGTTGATTTTTGTTGCAAGCAAGGTGAACTCTTTCCAATTGGGTTAAAGACATTATTAAAGCATTTGGCTGATGAAAATATGATTATAGTTGAAAACGGTGACAGAACGCCTAGGAGAACAATACAAGGTAAGCGCAGCAGATTCCTTGTTATACCGAAAAGCAAAATAGACGAATAAAAATATTACAAGTATTTACTATACGATTGGAGCACTTATTATGGATGAAATAGTAAAATGGAAACAGATGATGCCGATACCCGATAACGTAATTGTTCTTTTTGAAGTGGAAAACGACAACAAAGAAACGACTTATGAAAATTTAGAGAACGAGGAATGGGTAAATTTATGTCTTGTGTTGTATGAAGTACATCAAAAAGACGGTTCGTTTTATTCCGACATAGGTATATATGTGGTAGATCCTTCCGGATATGGCGAGCTTGAAACGGATTATAAACTGGTAAAAAGAGATAAAGCCTATGAATTCTCACATTGACAGGCTGGAACAGGACAATTCCCCACTACTGATGATTTAGTTTTATAATACCACTAAAGAAGGGGGTTGTCAAATGCCAAACGAGGAACTTGTTAGACTTATACAATGTGGACAAAATGACTTGATGACTGAATTGAAATTGCAGAATAGGGGGGGTATTTATATGTATGTCAAGCCTTTTCGCAACAGATTAAATGATGCTGACGATTTAATGCAGATAGAAGACTTCGGATCAATCATAAGTTCATTCAGCAATTGAAAAAATTATTATAGAATTAGGAGGTGATATTCATGACAACCGCTGGTATCAGCACAAAAACAGTTGGCAGGCCATTTGAAAAGGGTAAAAGTGGAAATCCTTCAGGAAGACCTAAATTGCCTGTTGAATTTGTTTCCATCGCAAAGAAAAAAAGTGTTGAGGCGATGCAGATATTAGTCGATATTATGACAAATGAAAAAACAAAAGCAAGCGACCGTATTCGATCAGCTGAAATAATAATTAGTTATGGTGTAGGAAAACCACAGCAGCAGATCGACCTAAGCAGCTCGGACGGTTCTTTTGCAATCACCGTTAAATATGTTTCACCCGGCAAAGATAATTAAGAGCAGACTATATAAAAGTGGCTCTTGTCTATATGTTTCTCTCATTTCTTATGCAGCCGGGCATGTCTTCCCACCGTGCCCGGTAGGCTGCATAAAACCTGCATAAAAGGGCAGAAAACGTGCATAAAGTACAACATAATTTTATAGTCAATTTGCACAAAGGCAGGAAAACCGCGCTATATAAGGGCTTGCAAGGTTTTTAAAACACTAAACAACTTCGCTTTTACTTCGTTAAATTAGTATTTTGCGAAGTTGATATTTATAAAAATTGTTTTGTTGTGATATTGCACAAAGAAAGGAAGTGTTTTTATGGAGTTAAAAACATGGAAAAAATTAGAGGTTAAGAACTTATAATGCGTCAGTTGCCGCTAATGACTTAAAAAGAGCGATTGCAAATATACAATCAATGTGGCGAATGCGTAAAAGTAGATATCACGATGATGAAATACTTCAAGCAGCAAATAATTTTAAGAAGAACCTGAAGAAATGGAGAGCAGACCACAAAGCTGGCACGGTCACAAAAGAAGAATTCATAGCTTGGCTCGAACATTTCAATTCGAAATTATCTAAATAACAGAAAAAATACTGAATGCACAGAATAGTAGGTCGTTTTCAAGAAATGTATTTGAAAGTTCTAAGGTTGCGGGGGAGCGCCGGGAGTCACCAGTTTTACGATGCATCTCTGCGAATATACGCTCACTTTTACTCCTTCGTTCTGACAAAATAATGAATGTAACGAAAGTAACTACTTGTAAGAGAAACACATACCTCGTATAGGGCTTTTTCTTTACGACCCCCATCAAATTAAAACTGCATATATATATGGTTGTCTTCCGAATGAGGGTGTTACGGGGGTTATTCTCGTTACAGAAACTCTTCAGCCTTGGTGTCAATGCCGATTTTTAGGCATACCACGTGGGTGTTGACTCTTTGAATCCGCTTCTGAGCCTAGTTGTTGTTGCCGCCCTCTGAATTAGAAAAGCTCTCGATATTGTGATAGTGTGCAGTGTCAGAGTATCCGTAATTCCCGAAAGGCAAATAACTACTATCATCGGAAGAAGTAGCAGGAAATAGATGATTTTATCAAGAACCTTCTTAACTGAACAACAATTTTTGGCATTTTTCTACAAATCTATTGCAATTAATGGATATAAACGCTATAATAACTATATAGGTTCGCTTTTTAGCTAATTAAGGAGATGAAAGCCATGGAGTTTAGCAGAGTCATAAAGGATATACGGATAAAAGCGCTGCTCAGTCAAGCGGCTTATGCAAAAGAGATCGGGGTCTCTTTTTCCACAGTTAACCGGTGGGAAAAGGGAAAGGCGAAACCGAGATATGATGCATTAAAGAGAATAAAAGTATTTTGCGAAAAAAATAAAATTCAGTTTGAAGTGGATGAGCAGTATTTGGCGCAGTAACTTTTGAAGCGGCTATGTGCTGTTAAGAATGCTGAAAGGATAATGAATCATGACCAATAATCAAATTAAAAATCTAAAAGATACACTGTGGGCTACGGCTGATCAGCTTCGCGCTAATTCAGGCTTAAAATCAACGGAATACGCCGAGCCGATTCTTGGCCTAATATTTTTGCGCTTTGCCGAGGTCAAATATACTAAGTATGAAGCGGCCATTAAAGCAGAATATGATAAAAATAAAGGCACTCGCATGGAGCGCCCAATACATGAAATTGCAATTGAAAAGTGCGGCTTCTATCTACCGGAAGAAGCAAAATACGACTATCTGTTGTCCCTGCCGGAAAGCGAAAACCTCTCAGGTAAGGTTAAGGCAGCTATGGAATCCCTTGAAAAATATACTGCCGAGCTAGAAGATACTCTGCCAAAGGATGTTTATTACAGCGTTAACAGTGAGGATGACCCGTTGGTGCTTTCAAAGTTGCTCAGGACTTTCAAGGACATCCCCGCTGAAGTGCAGCTTGACATCTTCGGTGAAATATATGAATACTTCCTCAGTAAATTTGCCCTTGCCGAAGGACAAGGTGGTGGGGAGTTCTTTACTCCGTCAACCGTTGTTCGCTATATGGTAGAGGTACTTGCACCTACCGAAGGGAAAATACTCGATCCGGCCTGCGGCAGCGGCGGTATGTTTGTTCAGACAGCTCACTACATTGAGCACCATAAGAAAAACGGTAAGCAAATGAACCTCCGCGCTTATGGCGTTGAAAAGACCGGTGCCACTGTAAAGCTTGCTAAGATGAACCTGGTGCTCAACAATGTGCGCGGTACCATTACGGAGGCCAATTCCTATTATCGTGATCCTTATGACTGCTTCGGGCAGTTTGATTACGTGATGGCAAATCCCCCTTTTAATGTTGACGGTATCGAACTCGACCAGGTCAAAAGCCAAAAGCGCTTCAATACATACGGCGTACCGCAGAACAAAACAAAGAATACAAAAAAGGATGCCAAAGAGACTGTCCCCAATGGCAACTACTTGTGGATCAATATGTTTGCAACCTCGCTGAACGAGAACGGCCGAGCAGCGCTTGTTATAGCAAACTCCGCGTCAGATGCCGGAAATAGCGAAAAGGATATTCGCATCAAACTGATTGAAAGCGGTATGATCAGCCAGATGGTGACGTTACCGTCCAATATGTTCACCAGCGTAACGCTACCGGCAACACTATGGTTTTTTGACAATGCCAAGAAAAACAAAGACGAAATTCTATTTATTGATGCCCGAAATATCTTTACGCAGATTGACCGCGCTCACCGCAAATTTTCCGATGAGCAAATAAAAAATCTCTCCATTATCAGCAGACTGTATGAAGGCAAAACCGAGGATTTTGAAGCGCTGCTGAAGGAATACCGTGATAATCTCACAGAAGCTCCGGAGACCTCTAATGATGAGGATACACCACCGAAAAGCTACTGGCAGGATAATATCGACTGGCTCACCGAGCGCTTCCCTGATGGGAAATATGTAGATGTGGTGGGCCTGTGTAAGGCGGCAAAGCTGGACGGTGAAGATGGTATTATTGACCAGGACTATTCACTCAATCCCGGCAGATATGTCGGCGTGGTGATTGAGGATGACGGAATGACTAAGGAAGAGTTCAAGGCTGAGATGCTGGATTTGAATTCAGTGCTTACTGGTTTGAATACCGAGGCGCATGAGCTGGAAATTAAAATTGCAGAGAACTTGCAGAAGCTGGTGGGCAAATGAGTAATCACAGCCCGTTCGAGAATATAAATTTACCGGATTTCACTGCTTTTGGTAGCGCTCTTGCCGAAACGACGCAGAAATATCAGGAAATGATACGGCCTATAACGGAAGCCTTGCAAAAATTCACGGAAATGATACGCCCTATAAAAGAGGCGACTGAATCCTTTAGTATTCGATTTGGCGAAATAACTGCCAAGGTTGCGGAGACAGTCCGCCCCTTTGCGGCAATTAGGAAATTCGAAGATGCTCAATTTGTTTATTGGGATTTTATGCCGAGAGATTTAATGGAAGAAGTTATTGCTTCTGAGAACATTAATAAAACTCTTCGAGTATATGAAAGCAAAAATAAGTATCAGAAATCAGATGTCGTAATTGGTAAGTGTCTACAACATTCCTTTATAGCAACGCATTTGCGTGTGTTCGAACAGACGATTGGAGCATATCACGATGGTCAATACAATATAGCGGTTATCGGTTTTATATCAGTCATCGAT